>JARRQC010000230.1:0-10327 GCA_037382165.1 bacterium
TCACCCTACCTTCTCTATTATCATCTCAGGATGTATTTCGAAAATGGAGGCGGTCCCTGTCATGTGATATCCGTGGGCAACTATGTTGACCCGAATCCCTCCGTCAATGATATCGACGAGGCAGAATTGCTGGCAGGACTTGCCGCCTGTGAAGAGATCGACGAGATCACACTGCTGGTGGTACCCGAGGCCATCCTGCTCGATGCCAACGGTCGTCAGAACATCAACGACGCCATGCTGGCACAATGCAACAAGCTTCAGGACCGCTTTGCCATCATGGATGCCTTCACCGACCCGGCGGAGACCGTTTTCGATGATGGCAACAATTTCAGGGACGATGTAGGTTCCGATTTCCTGAAATACGGGGCGGCATATTACCCCTCCCTGAAGACCACCCTTCAGCTTTTTTATGAAGAGACCGGTGTCACCATTGATGACAACAGATCGAATCCGTCAGCCTCCTTCGACACCCTGTCGCTGGAAAATGTCCTGAATGGGGACGGTGTACCTGTAGCCGCTACAGGAACGATCACCGTTGACGATAACACATTGCTTGAAAATGATACTGTGACAATCAACGGACAGGACTTCGTCGAGTCAAGCGGAGACCCTACCACGGGCTGGGACCGGGGAGCCACCTCCATTCAGGCGGCCACATCCCTCACCACAGCCCTGAATAATTTTGGCGATGCCGCTTATACCGTCTCCCGCACATCAAATGTCATCACCATTGCGGCTGCAGCAACAGGCCCTTCCGGCAATGATATCGATATGAGTTATACCGACAGCGGCAGCGGATCGGGCATTACCCTTTCCGGTCCTACCCTGTCAGGAGGGGTTACCGAATCTACAGATAAGGACCTGTACAACCAGATCCTGGATGAGCTGGAGCAAAACCTCCAGATCACCCTTTATCCGAGTGCTGCCATTGCCGGAGTCTATGCCCGTACCGACCGCAACCGTGGCGTGTGGAAGGCACCTGCCAACACTTCGCTTCGGCTTGTCGAAGAGCCTTCAAAGCTGGTCACGGCTGAACAGCAGGAAAGCCTGAATGTAGATGCCGACACGGGAAAATCCATCAACGTCATCCGGAAATTTGCAAAGAAGGGCAACCTGGTATGGGGAGCCCGCACATTGGCGGGTAATGACAATGAATGGCGCTACGTACCGGTGAGGAGACTTTTCATCTTCATGGAAGAATCGATACAGAAAGCCACCGAACCTTCTGTCTTTGAGCCAAACGACGCAAAGACCTGGACCAAGCTGAAGGTCATGATCGAAAATTTCCTTTCCAAGTTGTGGCGTGAAGGAGCACTCGCCGGAGCCAAACCGGAAGTTGCATTCTTCGTCAATGTAGGACTGGGTAAGACCATGACCGCACTCGACATCCTGGAAGGAAGGCTGATCATTGAAGTAGGCGTTGCCGCTGTGAGGCCCGCCGAATTTATAATTTATCATACTGAAGTTCATGCACAAACTGCAGGAGTCATAAAAAATTTCGGAATAACAACAAAATACTAAGCATATGTCAGATTATAAAACACCAGGGGTATATATCGAGGAGATCTCTACCCTTCCGGCCAGTATCGCTGCCGTCGAGACAGCCATCCCCGCCTTTGTCGGCTATACGGAAAAAGCGGAAAAGGATGGCGATACCGCGGCACTGGTAAATGTACCCACACGTATCACTTCCCTGCTGGACTTCATTGAAAAATTCGGGGGTCCCTTTGAGGAAGACTTTACCCTAACCATCGACGATGTGTACGATGCCACAAGCGAGGAGCTAACCTCGCGCACCTTTGGAGCCGTCGCGACAGCACCCACATCGGGATACCTTCTTTACTACAGTTTACAGATGTATTTCAACAACGGCGGCGGTCCCTGCTACATCGTCTCCGTCGGAACAGGATTCGGGGGTATCACCCTTGGCACGTCCGAGCCCAAGGCAGGACTGCTGGGTGGGATTGCGGCAACGGAGATCGTTGATGAGCCCACCTTACTGGTTTTCCCCGACGCAGTGAGCCTGACCTCCACCAACGAATATGGACAGGTCGTGCAGGCGGCGCTGGCACAGTGCAACAAACTGCAGGACCGGTTCACCATCTGTGATGTGAACAGTGATTCCACGACCACAGCCGTCGCCAACTTCAGGAACGCCATTGGCATCGACTATCTCAATTACGGAGCTGCCTACTATCCATTCCTGAAAACGACACTCAACTTTGCAGTGGACGGAGCCAGCACGATAACCCATTCGAAAACGAATGATCCGGGTGGCACGCCCGACTACAACGGGACACTGGATGCACTGGAATCCTCCGACCCGAGTATTTTCAGGTCGCTGGAGGCAAAGATCCACAAGGTATATGTCACCCTGCCTCCCTCGGGAGCCATGGCTGGCATCTATGCCCGTGTGGACAATGACCGCGGCGTATGGAAGGCACCTGCCAATGTAGGATTAAAATCTACGGTTGCTCCCAGGGTCAGGGTTACAAACCAGCAACAGGAGGACCTGAATGTCGATACCACTGCCGGCAAGTCGATCAATTTGATCCGGGCTTTCGCCGGAAAAGGGATCCTGGTCTGGGGTGCCCGGACGCTGGCAGGCAATGACAACGAATGGCGCTATGTGCCGGTACGCCGGCTCTTCATTTTTGTTGAGGAATCGGTAAAGAAAGCCACCGAGTTCGTGGTCTTTGAGCCCAACGATGCCAATACCTGGCTTCGGGTGAAGACCATGATCGAAAACTTCCTTACCGGACTGTGGCGTGAAGGCGCACTTGCAGGAGCAAAGCCCGAGGAGGCGTTCTATGTGAAGGTGGGACTGGGACAGACCATGACCGCCGTGAACATCCTTGAAGGTGAGATGATCGTGGAGATCGGCATGGCAGCCGTCAGGCCCGCAGAATTCATCATCCTGAGGTTCATGCACAAATTACAGGAATCATAAAAAATAAAATCATAAAAAATAAAACATCCGAATTATGGCAGTCAATTATCCGGTTACCGCTTTTCACTTCCAGGTTGAATGGGGCGGTACAAGAATAGGTTTTACGGAAGTCTCCGGACTATCCGTGGAGCTGCAGACCATCGATTACAGGGAAGGCCACGCACCCGAATACCATGTGACCAAAATGCCCGGTATTCCGCAGTTCTCCAGTATCACGCTCAAGAGAGGCATGTTCAGGAGCGACAATGAATTCTTCCAATGGCTCAATACGGTCAAGCTTAACAGCATCGAAAGACGTGACCTGACCATCAGCCTGCTCAATGAAGACCATGAACCCATCACGGTATGGAAGGTCAAGGATGCTTTTCCAACCAAAGTGGAAGGACCCTCGCTTAACTCAACCGGCAACGAGGTGGCCGTCGAGACCATCGAACTTGCCCACGAGGGCTTAACGATCGAATTCGCCTGATAAATGGCCAACTACTATCCACCGGTTGGTTTTCACTTCCGGGTCGACATCGACGGCATTTCGAGCGGTGATTCCGAGATAGGTTTCCAGGAGGTCTCCGGGCTGAATGCCTCGGTAGGTGAGTTCACCTTCCGTGAAGGCGCACTTGCAGGAGCAAAGCCCGAGGAGGCGTTCTATGTGAAGGTGGGACTGAGTATCTCAAATTTCAATGCCCAGCAAAACGAATTGGTAGTGGAGACCATAGAGCTGGCATTCCAGTATTTTACCCGATTAGAAGTGAACTGATATGCCAATAGAAATCAGAGAACTGGTCATTCGCGCTACCGTTGAAAAGAGTGAAAGTCAAAGCGATAGCAGAGCGGGTACGCAAACCCAGGAACAAAACGGTCAGGGTGTCAATGACTGCCTGACCAAAATAGAAGAGATCAGGAAAATGATCCAGGAAAAAAACGAAAGGTAAATGGGAATATTAGACGGAAAATTGCTGAAAATGCTGATCCTTTCATATGCAACAAGCAGTGAAGGGATCATGAAAGGATTGCCCATCCCTTTCCCGGTCATGTACAATCCTGAAAAATTCTCCAAATCAGTGCGAACAGTCTATCAGCCCACCACTGTGCCGGGAGACTCAAGCCAGGAGCAGTCGTTCCAGAATATCGAAGGGGATGAGGTGCGATTTCAGTTCTTGTTCGATGCCACCGGCGGATCGATCAATTCGATACAGGGTGAGGTTGCCAAGGCACTGGATGGCGTGGATGCTCAGATCGAGCTTTTCCTGACACTGACCCAGAAAAGAGATCCGCAGGAACACCAACCTCCTAAACTTACCCTGATCTGGGGAACCTTTATCTTCAACTGCAGAATGACCAGCGCCACGATCGACTATACGCTGTTCAATTCAATGGGAAGGCCGATCAGGGCCACCATCAATGCCACCTTCAGGGGTGATGAGCCAAGACTTTTGCAAGCCGCATTCGATAAACTGTTCTCTTCTGACCTCACCCATGTGCGTGTCGTCAAGGCCGGAGAATCGTTGCCCCTGATCGCCAAGGAGGTATATGGCGACACCTCTTTATACATGGAAATAGCCCGTATCAATGGACTGAAGAACTTCCGGGATGTTCAGGCAGGCACCGAACTGATCCTGCCACCCATCGAAAAACTTGCTGCCAATGATTAACCTGGATATTTCAAATACGGTGTTGGACAGGCCGGCATTCGAAGTGCTCGCAGATGGCGCACCCTTGAGGGATCAGGTAGCCGTGCATTCCGTGACCCTCTCAAAGAGCGTCAACCGGATACCTACCGCGAAGGTGGTCATTGAAGACGGTAGCATACCCGAACAGGATTTTTCCGCCAGCAACATGGACGAATTGATTCCCGGCGTGGAGATGGAGATCAAAATGGGCTACCGCGACGAGTTGGAAACAGTCTTCAAGGGCATCATCATACGACATGGCATTAAAACGAGGAAAAATGCCAGGGCACTCCTTACACTTGAGCTGAAGGATATCGCCATTAAAATGACGGTCGGCAGGAAGAATAAATATTATAAAGATGTGACCGATAGTGACATCATCGAAGAGATCCTGGATGCCTATGGGGTAGAAAAAGATATAGCAGCCACAACGGTAAACCACCCGGAGATGGTACAATTCTACTGCACCGACTGGGATTTTATGGTCACCCGGGCAGAAGCCAGCGGACAGCTCGTATTTTCCGACGACGGGAAAATTACTACCAAGGCTCCCGACCTGAGTGCATCCCCGGTACTTACACTCGTTTATGGTCAGAATATCGTTGAATTCAACACGGAGATCGACGCACGGGACCAGTATACCGGGATGACAAGCAATTCGTGGGATATGGGTCAGCAGGAGGTCATCACATCGGAAGCCAGCGATCCCGGGATTCCCGAACAGGGTAATCTTTCAAACAATGACCTGGCAGATGTATTGGCTGTTCAGGATGCCCCGTTTGTGCACGGGGGAAGGATAAGCAGCGAGGAGTTGCAATCCTGGGCCGATGCACGCTTCATGCGCAGCAAACTTTCCAAGATTAAAGGAAGAATAAGAATAAACGGATTCAACGGTGTCAAACCGGGTGATGTGGTGGAACTGCAGGGCATGGGCGACAGGTTCAACGGCATTGCATTCGTATCGTCGGTAGGGCATCACTACGGCCCCGGAATCCCCTGGTATACTGACCTGGAGATCGGCCTCTCGCAGGAATGGCTCATCGAAATCTTCGACAACGTCATGGCCAAACCTTCTTCCTCCCTGCTCCCGGGAGTGCATGGACTGCAGATCGGAATCGTTACCGCAATTCATGATGACCCTGACGGAGAGGACAGGATACAGGTTCGGTTGCCGGTGATCGACCCGGGCAATGAAGGTGTCTGGGCGAGAGTGGCTACCCTCGACGCCGGTGAGAACAGGGGATCATTTTTCAGACCCGAGGTCGATGATGAAGTGATCGTCGGTTTTCTCAGCGACGATCCACGCTACCCGGTTGTGCTCGGCATGATGAACAGCAGTGCGAAACCTGCACCGCTTTCGGCGGAAGAAGAGAACAAACAAAAAGGCTTCATCACCCGTGAAGAACTGAAACTCCTGTTCGATGACGACAAAAAGAGTGTGACCATTGTTACACCAAACGGAAATACTGTTGTGCTCAGCGACGATGAAGGATCCATCGTTATGGAGGACGAGAATGGAAATAAGACCACTATGGATTCCTCAGGGATCACCATCGAAAGTGCCAGCGATATCAATATCAAGGCCACAGGTGACATCAACATTGAGGGGGTGAACATTAACGGAAAGGCGTCCGCCAATTTCAAGGCGGAAGGAAGCGCCGGTGCGGAATTGTCAACAAGTGCAGTTGCCGTTGTGAAAGGCTCGCTTGTTCAGATCAACTAATGGAAAAGATAAATAATGAATAATACATCATCCAACGAAAATCTATAAATCATAAATCTAAAATCTAAAATAAAAATGGGAGATATGGCCACCTGTACCGGACCACCCGACTCCATCATTATGGGGTCCACCACAGTACTGATAGGGGGCATGCCTGCCGCCCGCATGGGTGACCCGACAGCACATGGAGGATCGATCGTCCTCGGTGAATTTACGGTATTAATAGGATAAGACCATGAGTGAGAACAACATATCGAACATAGAAGGGAAAGCATTCCTCGGTCGCGGCTGGAAATACCCGGTCACATTCAGGAAATCATCCAGGACCGTGGAACTCAGCCAATACGAGCGGGATATACGGGAGAGCCTCAACATACTTCTGTCTACCCGTCGTGGTGAACGGGTCATGCGTCCCGATTATGGCACCAACGTGCGGGACATGCTCTTTGAGCCGCTCGATGTCAACACCGCCACACTGGTAGGCGATGAGGTCAAGAAAGCGATACTGCTCAATGAACCCCGGGTATTTGTCGATTCGGTGGAAGCCGTCCAGGAAGAACTGAATGGCTTTATTGAAGTAACGATCGAATATACCATCATTTCCACCAACACCCGGTCGAACCTGGTATATCCATTTTATCTGAACGAAGGAACCAACGTTGAACAATGAGCGAAAGCTGTCTGACAAATAATCCATTGGTGCGCGATGGCACCAGCCAGAAGCAGAGGCTGCTGAAAAGCCTTCTGCCGACCTATGTGCTGGTGGATGAACGCAACATGAAGGACCTTGCCCTGTTTGCTAACAAGCTGGCAGCTGAGGTCAACTACCACGAATTTGACCCGGTTACGGAAACTACCAACATTTCGGACTGGATCGACTTCTTCACCCTTACGCAGGAGAACTGGGAGAGTTTTTCACTGGATGAGTACCTGGATGAACTGAAGAAGATCGCTGAAACAGCTCCTCATCTCGCTCTATTCTTCGGTTTCCTGTACATGTTCAAGGTTGCCCAGGATGACCTCAATACCCTCACCAAAAGACACCTGGACTTTTATTACCGGGACGTATTACAGCTCAGGGAAAACCCCGCCGTCGCCGACCAGGTGGCCATCATTTTCGCACTGGCCAAAAATGTGGAAAGCTACCTGGTGAAAGAAGGGACGGAACTGAAAGCAGGAAAGGACGACACGGGCGTTGAACTGATCTACAAGACAGATAAAGATATCGTCGTTAACAAAGGACAGGTAGAATATCTGCGGGCTGTATATGCAAATATCAACAACGGTTTCAGCACCCTGAGCCCCTACCCGGACAATGACCACCGCATCTACGCCTCACCGGTCGCCAACTCCTCGGATGGCGAAGGCGCCGATATAGAGACCGAGGAGAAAAGCTGGGAGACCTTCGGACAGCCCTCCTTCCCTGAACTGGGAACCGGCTCGGCCACCGAAAAGGAGGCGGACCGGGAACAGGCCGACATCGGGTTTGCCATCGCCTCCCCCATTCTTTTCCTTGCAGAAGGAGAAAGGAAAATAACCATCAAATTCACCCTCCCCTCAGCGGTACCGGCAACATCCCTGGCCCATGATCATTTTGTCGTGAGGTTAAGCGGAGAGAAGGAATGGATCATACCGGAATCCGATGCCGGGGATATAACCCAGCTTTCCGGCACCCAGTTGACGATCACCCGCACCATCGACGAGTCGCAGGAGGCAGTAATTGCCTACGATCAGGAGACATTGCTCTCACCTTATGAGACAAACTGGCCGGTAGTTCAGGTCCTCCTGAACACGGAAAAGATATACAACCCATTCATCTACAAGACACTCAAATCGCTCAAACCAACACAGGTAGAGATCAGTGTGGATGTCACAGGCGTGAAAACACTGGTACTCCAGAACGATGAAGCGGTACTTGACGCTTCGAAGCCCTTCCTTCCTTTCGGAACCCGTCCCTATATCGGAAGTAATTTCTATGTGGGAAGCTGGGAAGTTTTCCAGAAAAAGCTCGACGACCTCTCCTTCCATTTCAAGTGGAACGACCTGCCCAACACCAGCTTCGACAACTATTACGGGGTATATGAGGCAACCAACACGCGAAAGAACTCTGCTTTCAAGATCGACATCAAGTGCATTGACAAAAAGCAATGGGTAGAACTTGACAGCCTGGCTCCCCTGTTCACCTATTCGAACGGAAACGGAATATCGGATAATGTTGTGCTTCCCGGGTCAGACTCCACCAGCACGATCCTTGTTTCCGACACCGCCGCGTTGCAGGGCATCCTGAGGGATGAAGAAATGGAGGATTTCGAAGCCTTTGATCACGGCATTACGAAAGGTTTTGTCAGGCTGACACTCAAAGGGAAGAATTTTGGGCATAAGGACTACCCAAATGTATACGCCAAACAGGCCATCGCGCTTGCCAACGAAGCAGGCACCCAACCGATGGCAGCACCTGACCCTGAACTGGCGGCAGTGACTGAGGTGGAATTCATCGGTACGGTAAATGACTATGGCGCTGTCCTGGTCAATTCTACACCCGAACTGCCCAATCCGCCCTATACCCCATCCATGCAGGATTTTTCTTTGAGCTATGAATCGTCAGTGGTGGTTGAACTTGAAAAGGTAAGTGGCAGCACCTTTAAGAACCGGGTGGAAAAATATTTTCTTGCAGATGCATTCGGCACCAGGGAAATAGATACCACGAAGTTTGAGAACCATTTGCTTCCGCAATATGCGAACGAGGCCAACTTATATATCGGTATTAAGGACCTCGTACCTCCTCAAACCCTTTCCATCCTGTTCCAGGTAGCCGAGGGAAGTGCTAACCCGGACAAATCGACACAAAAAGTATTGTGGCATTACCTCGCCGGTAATGATTGGGTCGCTTTCAAGAATACGGAGGTACTTTCCGATTCCACCAACGGGCTCCTCACATCCGGTATCGTCAGCTTTTCGGTCCCTAAAGCGGCTACGAAAGACAACACCCTGCTCGACCCTGGATATCATTGGATAAGGGTCGCGGTGCAAAAGGACTCGGATGCCATCTGCAAACTGATCGACGTGCAGTGCCAGGCGGTGCTCGCAAGCTTCAATGACAATGGCAATGATCCGGATCACCTCAGGGTTGCCTTGCCTGCCGAGACCATCAGCAAATTGAAGAAAAGCAACAACAACGTCGATGAGATCAGTCAGCCGTATGCCTCCTTCAACGGAAAAGTTGCAGAAGAAAGCGCCGATTTCTATACGCGTGTCAGTGAACGCCTGCGACACAAACAAAGGGCAATCACCATATTTGATTACGAAAAGATCATCTTGCAGCAGTTCCCTTCGGTATATAAGGTGAAATGTGCCAACCATACCCGCTTTGAGGGAACACTGACCAATTATTCGGAGATCGCCCCGGGACATGTTACCCTGATCATCGTCTCAAACGTTCAGAATAAGAATGCCGTGGACCCACTCAGGCCAAAGACCAGCCTGGCCACTCTGGATGAGATCTACGAATATATCGTCCTCCTCGATTCGATGAGTGCGACGATCCATGTTAAGAATCCCATCTATGAAGAGGTTCGGGTTAAATTCAACGTGAAGTTCCTCGAGGCTGATATCGGATATTACCAGGCCAAGCTGGAGGAAGAGATCAAAGGATTCCTCTCGCCCTGGGCATCGGGTTGTTCTACCGATATCGTGTTCGGTGGCAGGATACACCGGTCGGTGATCCTCAATTTTGTGGAGGAGAGATCCTATGTCGATTATGTTACCTGCTTCGAAATGAACCATATCGTACCTCTTGACCCGGAAAACAATCCGAACAAGGATGTGGAGGAAGCAGTGGCCACCACAGCGATATCCATTCTGGGTTCTTCGGACAGCCATTTCATCACCCCGATCCCGGAAGGAGTGGACTGCCTTTGCGATGATAATGTAATACCCGATACGGAAGAATTGCTGTCGAAAGACGATTGTCCCTGCAAATCAAAAAAA
>JARRQC010000231.1:0-7432 GCA_037382165.1 bacterium
CAATATTGTTGAAAAGGCAGAAACCGGCCGCATGATTGGTGGAAGCATGATGGCCCGGCGGACGGATGACGGCGAAGTCACCCTGCTCAGCAGCCTTGACGGCCAGACCTACAGCCAGGCATGCCGCTTCATAGCTCGTGGGGGATAAATTGACCTCAGCCATCAATTCCCTTTCGAAGCATGCCTTTTTGATCATCTCCCTGTATGACTCCGGATGGACCAGGCTGATCCATGGCTCCCCGTCAATTTCTGTATCGGGTATATCGGTAAAGTCAGCAATACGGTATGGACCTTCAGCCGGGCTTCCGGGGTTATGGTCCAGAAATTTCTTATTGAACAGTATCTTCATTCGATTAATGGATACCTTACAAATTTAGTAATTTAGATGGGTTAACCGCCCATTTTGGGCATTCAATAACAAAATAGATGCAGGAAAATAAGACCATATTGGTAACTGGCGCCACCGGGTCCGTTGGTTCGGGTATTGCCAGGCTTATTGCCGTAAAGGAAGGGTTCCAGCTGGTTATCCTGGCCAGGAACCGGTCAAAGGCGGAAAGATTGGTGGAACAAGTAAAAAATCATTCCGGCAGGGACAATGTCCGCTATGTCCTGGCCGATCTTTCCCGCAAGGAAGAGGTAAAAAACCTGGCCAATCAATGGCAGGGTCCCCTTCATGTCTTGATCAATAATGCAGGCGCCACACCGAGGGAAAGGACGGAAACTCCTGAAGGCATTGAATACCAATGGGCCACAAATGTGCTGGGATATTTCTGGATGATCAAATATTTTACACCCCATCTTAAGCGATCTGCACCGGCCAGGGTTGTCAATGTCGCTTCTTACTGGGCAGGCAACATGGACCTGGATGATCCTGAATTCAGGAAAAGAAGGTATGATAATGACAGTGCCTACAGGCAGAGCAAGCAGGCTGATCGCATGCTCACCGTCGCCTTTGCTGAAAGGCTGAAAGATTTTAAGATCACCGTCAATGCCTGTCATCCCGGTGATGTTCGCTCCACCCTGGCCTCCAATCTCGGGTATGGCGGACATGAAACACCGGAACAGGGTGCCGACACACCGGTCTGGGTTGCTACCTCTCCCTCGCTGGAAGGCATCACAGGCAAATATTTTGAACATCGCAGGGAATCCACCTGCCGCTTCGGACAGGACCATGAAGCGGTGGAAAGGTTGTTTCAGGTATGCGATCACTATTGAATTAACCTTTCAGCAATCAAGTAAAATCATAACTTTGTAAGTAAGGAACAGGGCTAAACCCGGTTTGTTTCTATCATGAAGTATATGGATCATAAACCGGAGCAGGCTATTACTTATTTAATCCATTACATAAAATGAAAAAAATACTCTTTCTCACAGGTGATTTTACCGAAGACTACGAAACCATGGCTCCTTTCCAGATGCTGGAAATGGTAGGATACCAGGTCCATGCCGTTTGTCCTGAAAAAAAGAAAGGACAATCTGTCAAGACCGCCATACATGATTTTGAAGGTGACCAGACCTATACGGAAAAACCGGGTCACAATTTTGTGCTGAATTATACTTTTGACGATGTGAAACCGGCAGATTATGATGGACTCGTCATTGCCGGCGGAAGGGCTCCGGAATATTTACGACTGGATGCCCGGGTTCTTGAAATTGTCAAACATTTCTTTACCGATAACAAACCCGTTGCAGCCATCTGTCATGGGATTCAGATACTCACAGCCGCAGGTGTGGTCAGTGGAAGAAAGCTGACGGCTTATCCCGCTGTTGGACCTGAAGTGACCCTGGCCGGCGGCGATTACCAGGATGTGGATGCCAGCAAAGCGGTTGTTGACGGCAACCTTGTCACCTCCCCGGCCTGGCCGGGAAACGCTGCCATGATCAGGGAATTTCTTACCTTACTCGGAACACGAATAGAACATTAGGAAGTGCAGTACCCGAATCATCCGGCTCATTGATGCAACCTTTCGATCTATCCGCTTCGGAACGGAAGAAATTATGGGAGGAATTATTACCTCTGCTGGAAAACTATTATACCCTTATCGAAAGCCAGCGGGTAGCACCCGAATTGTTGCATGACAAGATCATCCAGCTGGCGCAAAAGTATGATTTTGAAAAAGCAGTGGATACCGGCGAGGCCATCCGGCACGTTATCCGGGGATTGAAAGAATATGGCGTTCAGGTCAGCCATCCAGGATACTATGGTTTGTATAACCCAAGACCTAATTTTGCATCCATCCTGGCGGATCTGATCACCGCTGCGATGAATCCGCAGTTGGCAGCATGGAGCCATTCGCCATTTGCTGTGGAAACGGAACGATTCCTCATTCAAAAATTCGGTGAAAAATTCGGTTTGCCCGGGAATTCCATCGACGGGGCATTTTGTAACGGCGGAGCGGAGGCCAACCATACCGCCGTACTCTGTGCCATCAACAGGGCATATCCAGACTATGCCCGGGATGGCCTGGTGAAAAACAACCGGCGGCTGATTATTTATAGCTCGGCGGAAGCCCACCATTCCATTGGGAAAGCTGCGATGAACACCGGCCTGGGAAAAAATGCCGTCCATACGATAGCTGTCGATAGGGACCAAAAGATGCGAATCGGCCTTCTTGAAAAAGAGATCAGGGATGATCTTCAAAAAGGGGATATACCCATCATGTTGGTCGCTACGGCAGGAACGACAGGATCAGGAGCGATAGACCCGATCGGGGATTTGCAAAAGGTGGCCGAAAAATACAGCATTTGGTTTCATGTGGATGCAGCGTATGGAGGTGCTGCTATTCTTGATCCGGAACTAAAGCATTTCCTCAAAGGCATTTCGATGGCCGATTCCGTAAGTTTTGACATGCATAAATGGATGTCGGTGCCGATGGGCACCAGTATTTTCCTGACCTCTGACAAGAATATCCTTGCAAAATCCTTTGGGATCAGAACCCAGTATATGCCGCGTGAAGCGGACAATCTGGATGTAGTGGACCCTTACCTGCATTCCATGCAGTGGTCACGCAGATTTATCGGACTCAGGATTTATCTTTCGCTGCTGTTTTTCGGATGGGAAGGATATGTAAAAACCATCCGCCATCAGGCAGCAATGGGCGACTTTCTGCGCAAGTCCCTGAATGAACAGGGATGGAAAGTCATGAACAATACTCCATTGCCGGTCGTGTGCTTTACAGATCCTTCCTTTGAATCGCAGGATGATTTTGCAAATACTTTGTGTGACAGCATGGTAGCAAGCGGAAAAACATGGGTATCGGTTTACCGTGTGAATGGCTGCAATACCTTGCGCGCCTGTATTACAAACTATGCAACGACATCCCATGACATTGCCAGGCTTGTCGAGCTGGCCAATGAACAGCGCTCGATTTTTGTGTCATCTGATAAAAAGTCAAAATGAAGATCGTCACATTAACTTGCGGATTCAATTATTCTACGCTGACGATGGACGCCTGGCAGGCTTTATTGAGTATGTTCCCGGAATATATGCCTGGCGTCCTGTCCATGCCATCGACTATCTTTTCATTCACTGTCTTTTTATCTATCCGAACAGATACAGGACTTCCGGAGCCGCTTCCGCACTGATCGCCGAAAGTGTGAAATATGCAAGGTCAATGAACCTGAAGGGAGTTTGTACCCTGACCAGCGATGGTCCCTGGATGGCTTCAGCCAAAGTATTTACCAGAAACCATTTCAACCGGGCGACTTCCAGGGGCAGGTTCGATCTGATGGTCTTAAAATTCAACCCGAACGAAGCGGATCCGGAATTGATCGATTGGGAAAGGCAACTTCCCGCCTTCAGCGGATGGCATCTGTTTTATTCCAATCAGTGCCCCTGGCATAAAAAAGGCATAGAGGTTCTTGAAAAAGTCGCTGACGAAAAGGAAATGGATTTAACAATACATCACATTACGAGTGCAGAAGAGGCGAAAAAAGTGCCTTCCGGTTTTGGCACTTTCGCATTGGTTAACAATGGCAAATTGATCGAGGACCATTACATCAGTGAAAGGAGGTTCAGGACAATACTGGAAAAAGAAGGTCTGTAGGTCTGCAGGCTGAAAATCATACCTTTGTCAACAAGCAGGCCCCGGGCAAAACCGACTGCCTGAGAATAATATGCAACCCTCCGGAAACCATCAACAAATGAATATTTGGGAAAAGTGGCTCACTCCCCGGAACACCTTTTATTTACTGATAATTGTGACTTTACTGATCAGCCTGCAGCAATACCTGCTTCCCGAAACCCTGTTCTGGGACAAACTACGCCCCCAATACAACAACTACCTGATATTCAAATATTCATTTTTGCACCTTTTGGATGGTCAGGATCTGTATAGGCTTTATCCGGAGCAACATGGCGATTACTTCAAATACAGCCCGACATTCGCCCTGGTCATGGCTTTATTTTATTACCTGCCGGACTGGCTCGGCCTGACCTTATGGAATCTTTTAAACGCGCTTGCGCTGTTCGCGGGCATCACACTTTTGCCTTCGATCAATGATAAAAAGAAATCACTGCTTATACTTTTTGTATTGCTTGAACTTATCGGAAACCTGCAGAATGAACAAAGCAATGCACTGGTTGCCGGTTTGATACTACTTTCCTTTGGATTCCTTGAAAGGAAAAAGATTGGGTTAGCTGCTTTGTTCATCGCTTTCGGTTTTTATCTGAAAATATTTGGCGTACTGTCTATCCTGCTGGTTTTCTTCTATCCCGGTAAATGGAAAGGATTGCTGATCTTCAGCCTGTGGATGCTGCTGTTGGGGATGGCCCCATTGCTGGTGATTTCCCCGGGACAACTCATTGAACAATATAACGGGTGGTATGATATACTGCTTGTTGATCACGGTACGCGCTATGGATTTTCGGTGATGGGAATTATTCATAAATGGATCGGGGCAGACCCTTCCAAATCATGGGTACTGGCAATGGGCTTCCTGATACTTATCTCCGGCATGCTGAAGTTTAGTTATTACCCGAATGTAACCTACCGGTTACTCTTTCTTTCCTCCTTGCTTATGTGGATGATCCTTTTCAATCATACTGCGGAATCTTCCGGCTATATCCTGGCCATGACAGGCGCAGGCATTTGGTATTTCTCCCGAAAACCGTCAGTGACCAGGAATGTGCTTATGATTGCAGCATTTGTTATCGTTTCTCTTTTTTCAACAGATATCATGCCTGCAAACATCAGGAACCAGTACATTTACCCTCTCTATATCAGGACTTTACCCGTACTTATCATTTGGGTAATTGCTATGTTTGACCTGCTGAGATTCAATCAACCTGCGGAGGGAGCAGGTGGCTGAAGCGCTTTCTTCCAGGTAAAATCAGAAATAGGGAATGGCTGTTTTTTGACTGGCCCACGGATTTGCCTGCGGGAATTATCTAAATATTAACTTTGAGATTTCATTCTTAACCATCCAACATGTCTCAATCCGTATCAAGCCCATCCAAGCGTCTTGCCTCCCTGGATGCTTTCAGGGGTTTTACCATCATCGGTATGATTATTGTCAACACTCCCGGTTCATGGACCTATGTATTCCCTCCCCTGCGCCATGCGGAATGGAATGGCCTGACTCCCACTGACCTTGTCTTTCCCTTTTTCCTTTTTATTGTGGGGGTATCCATTGTGCTTGCCTATTCGAAAAGGCTGAAGGTCAATACATCGAAAGGTGAGCTTGTTAAAAAGATCATCATAAGGACCCTGCTCATCTTTGCCTTCGGCTTAATGCTGAACCTTATAGGGAGTCAGTTCTCGCATTTTCGTATCCCAGGGGTACTGCAACGTATCGCTATTGTTTTCTTCTTTTGTTCATTGCTGTTCCTGTATACGACCTGGCAAACCCAGCTCATCACAGGAACCCTTGCCCTTGCGATCTACTATTTTCTCATGATGCTGGTCCCCGTTCCCGGGCATGGTATGGGTGTTCTCTTACCGGGAGAAAATCTCGCTGCTTACATTGACAGCATCGCCATCCCCTTCTACCTTTACCAGGGCACCTGGGATCCCGAGGGAATCCTCAGCACCTTACCTGCCATAGGCACCGGTATCACTGGCATGATGGCCGGACATATCGTACTTTCCGGAAAGAACATAGAAAAAAGGGTCATCAACCTGTTTGTTCTTGGTTTCTTCATGACCATACTGGGTGAAATGTGGGGCTGGATATTCCCGATCAACAAAAATATCTGGACCAGTTCCTATGTTTTGTATACTTCTGGCCTGGCATCTATGACGTTAGGTGTATTGATGTGGATTATCGATGTCGAAGGATTCGTAAACTGGGCCCGACCCGGTATCATCTTCGGCACCAATGCCATCACTGCCTACGTGCTGTCTTATATATTGCTGATCCCTTTTACCTGGTTTACCATTTCACATGGGCTAAACCTTCAGGCACTTTACATGGAAAAAATGATCGCGATCGGCTTCCTGCCTGAACTTGCTTCTATGATTTGGGCAATCCTCTTCACCGCCCTTTGTTTCCTTCCGGTATGGTGGCTTTATAAAAAGCGCATATTCCTTAAACTCTAATCAGGAAAATAAGATTCCACACCATAAGGCTTTGCGATAAGACCCGCATGCATAGTGGGCAGCTTCAACGGAAATCCTGTTTTATGAGAACCGTGAAAATTACCTGCCCCATAACATACCTCATGACAGGATCAGAATAAAGTTTGTATCCACTGAAACCCGTTTAATTCCGTAGTAAGCTGAGAATTGAAAAGAAAATATCTGACTGTCAATTACTCCTTTATGCTTTAGACAGCATACCGGAAATTTTTCATGTTAAGACACCGGAACTTTCGGTCATTGCCGTTTATGCTGTGTAGATTTCGATATCTTTGCGAATAGCAGCCATAAACCAATTTATAACGACACACCTTTTTTATGGTGTAAACATGAAACGATGAACCAGGAAGGGAAGTATTATTTTGGTTTCAGTTTCAGGCACCTCAGGGGCGATATTTTCGGAGGGATTACCGCGGGGATCGTTGCTTTGCCTCTGGCCCTCGCTTTCGGTTTGCAGTCGGGCCTGGGTGCTGTTGCCGGGTTGTACGGAGCCATTTTCCTCAGCTTTTTTGCCGCACTATTCGGAGGGACCAGGACCCAGATTTCCGGGCCGACTGCTCCGATGACGGCAGTAAGTATGCTCGTCGTTTCCGGTATCATTGTGGCCAACGAGGGTAACATGGAGAAAGCACTGCCCTCCATCCTGGCTGTTTTTATCCTTTCCGGCCTGATTCAAATTGCAATCGGTGTATTCAGGATCGGTAAGTATATACGATACATGCCTTATCCGGTGGTTTCAGGATTTATGACTGGTATCGGGGTGATCATTCTCATCACTCAGTTTTTACCGCTCGTAGGATATTATCCGAAAGAAGACGAAAGGTATGTGCGCCAATTCATACCCCTGGCTGAAG
>JARRQC010000232.1:0-4412 GCA_037382165.1 bacterium
ATCCGGCCAATTACGGAGGTGTCATTGATGTTTTTTACAAAGCCAAGGCCCTTGCAGAGAAGGGAGTCAAAGTACACCTGCATTGTTTCCAGTATGGCAGAAAACCCCAGGAAGCGCTCGATAAGCTGTTTCATAAGGTCTATTATTATAAAAGGGACATATCGCGAAAGCATCTTTTCAAAAGTATCCCCTACATCGTGAGTTCACGCAATTCCGCTGAACTTGTCCAGAACCTGAAAAAAGACAATTATCCTATCCTTATGGAAGGGCTACACACCAGTGGTTTGCTGGAAGTACGAAAGCTGTCGGGAAGAAAACGGATCGTCAGGACCCATAATATTGAGCATGAATATTACCAGAACCTGGCCAAGGTGGAAAGTGACATTTTTAAAAAATATTATTTCTACAATGAAGCGGTAAAATTGAAAAGGTATGAACGTATCCTTGGTAAAGCCGACCTATTGTTGGCCATTTCCAAAAATGACGAAGCTTACTTTTCACAAAAATTCGACCATGTAGAGTTCGTACCTGCTTTCCATCCCTTTAAACAGGTCAATTGCAAAACAGGCAAGGGGAAATATGCGCTGTATCATGGTAACCTGTCAGTGGCTGAAAACACCAATGCTGCCAGGTTTTTGCTCAACAATGTTTTCGATGACCTCAAGATTCCGCTGAAAGTCGCTGGCCTGAAACCTCCGAAACAGCTTGTCCACCAACTAAGCGGCATGGATAATGTAGAATTGATCGCAAATCCCGATGATCACACACTGCATGAGCTGATCGAAAATGCACATGTCAACATATCGATTACCGCCCAGCGTACCGGTTTGAAACTGAAATTGCTCAACACACTCTATAACGGCAGGTTTTGCCTTGTAAACGACAAAATGCTCAGTGGTAGTGAGCTGGATGATCTTTGTATCATTGCCAACAACCAGGGAACCCTCAAACGCGAACTGAAAATGTTGTTCAGGCAGGAATTCAAAACCACTGATATCGCCAACAGGAAGGCAACGCTGGGGACGATTTATAACAACGGACACAACGTGGATGACCTAATCCGTCTTATTTCCTGAGTCTGTCACCTTCTCATTTTCACATTTTATGATCCGGGCGGGAAACTTATGGATGATGTTGTAGTTGTGTGTAGCCATGATTACCGTTTTACCTGATTCACTGATTTCCCGAAGCAACCTGATGATACCATTTGAAGTTTCAGGGTCAAGATTGCCGGTCGGCTCGTCAGCCAGCACCACTTCTGGATGGTTCAACAGGGCCCTGGCGATAGCTACACGCTGTTGCTCGCCCCCGGAAAGGCGGTGTGGCATTTGTTTGATCTTTTGGGAAAGGCCCACGTCATCCAGGACTTCGATAATTCGATTCCTGATCTTTTCCCTTTCTTTCCACCCTGTCGCACGCAAAACAAACTCCAGGTTAGCCTGTACATCCCGGTCATCAAAGAGTTGAAAACCCTGAAAAACAATACCCAGTTTCCGGCGGAGGTAAGGAATCTCTTTTTTCTTTAATTGAACCATATTATAGCCGCAAACCATAGCTTTTCCTGAACTTACCGGGAGGTCAGCATAAATGATCTGCAGCAGGCTCGATTTACCGCTGCCTGTTTTTCCGATCAGGTAGATGAATTCACCTTTTCCAGCGGTCATATTTACATCGGAAAGTACAACAGAGGCGCCGTGCGCAACATTGACACCCTGGAGTTCTATAACGGCATGATCATCCAAAATACAGCTTTTGGGCAAAGATAAGAAAGCAATGTGGCAACAGGCTTATTTTCTGTTAAACTGTGAAAGAATCTCAGCCTGTCGGCCAAAATATGCTGTAACGATAAAGGTTTCTTTTATCTGTATTTAGAAACTTGCTTGATTGATCAAACCAGACCGGTAAATCCCATGAAAGCCAGCGCAAGTATTCCGGCGACCACCATGGCGATCGGCACACCACGCATGCCATTGGGCACCTCCATCAGATCAAGATGCTCACGAATACCTGAAAACAGAACGATGGCAAGGGTAAATCCGATGGCATTGGCGATGGCAAATACGACTCCCTCCATGAGGTTGAAATCTTTTTGAATCGTCAGGATCGCTACACCCAATACCGCACAGTTGGTAGTGATCAGGGGGAGAAATACACCCAGCGCCTGGTAAAGCGGTGGGCTTACCTTTTTCAGGATAATCTCAACCATCTGGACCAGACTTGCAATAACCAGGATGAAGACAATGGTTTGCAGAAAGGCAAGGCCGAAAGGGTTTAGCACGTAGTACTGGAATATCCAGGTAACTATGGTTGCCAGCGTCATCACAAAGAGCACGGCACCACCCATCCCCACGGAAGTGGAAAGTTTTCCGGAAACCCCTACGAAGGGGCAGATTCCCAGGAATTGCGCCAGCACGATGTTGCTGACAAATATGGCTCCGATAATGATTACGAAATATTCCATGTTTCTGTTTTATCAGGATTTAACGAATTTTCTCATGATAGCGATCAGGTAACCGAGCGCGATGAAAGCACCTGGCGCCAGCACAAATACAAGCATGAAGTCGCCTTCTACGATCTTAAACCCGAACAGGGCGCTGCTACCGAGGATCTCACGAACACCTCCCAGTATGGTAAGGGCAAAAGTGAAACCAAGTCCCATACCCGTTCCATCAACAAGGGCTGATACCAGGCTTTGCTTGGAAGCGAAGGCTTCAGCACGACCCAATACCAGACAGTTAACCACGATCAGCGGGATGAAGAGGCCTAAGGCATCGAAGAGGGCAGGTGTATAGGCCTGCATGGTCAGTTCCACGATGGTAACAAAGGAGGCGATGATCACAATGAATGACGGGATACGCACCTTATCGGGAATAAAATTCTTAATCAGCGCAACCACCAGGTTTGACATCACCAGCACAAAAGTTGTCGCCAGTCCCATCCCCATGCCGTTAATAGCCGAAGTGGTAACCCCAAGGGTAGGACACAACCCGAGCAACAGCACAAAAACCGGGTTCTCCTTGATGAATCCTTTGGTGAAATTTTGTAATTGAGTCATGGATTTTTATTTTAGAACCAAGAGTCAAGCATCAAGAGCCAGGAAGGCCCTAATTCAACTCTTTTCCATTTACTTATTGTTTACTTTTAATGACTTTCTAAAGCCAAAAATCATTTTTTGAATTCCGGCATTCATTTCAACATCTCATTATCTATTTTCTTTTGATTGAATACTTTAAATCATTGCTTCAATAAATTTATTCATCGTGAAATCAGGGTTATTGATTTTCGGTTCCTGGCTCTTGTTTCTTGAAGGCATCAATTGCCTTTACCACTGCATCACAAAAAGCCCTGCTTGAAATGGTTGCCGCGGTAATGGCATCCACATCGCCTCCATCTTTTTTCACACTCAGGTTGAACGCTTCGGGGTTTTTTCCCTGGAACTGTACCGAAAAATTTGATTTGGAAATATCCATCTTGTCGCCCAGACCGGGTGTTTCCTTGTGGGCAAGAACAGCGGTATTGTTTATTGTCCCGTCATTCAACAGTCCAACCATAAGGTCGATCCTTCCACTGAAACCTTTATTGGTATAGGTAGTTATCGCTACCCCGATCTGTTCTCCTCCCTTGTCAGCATAGTAAAAGGTAAGAGAATCCGCTTCATCAGCCGGTACGCGCACAGTACGCACCGTGTCAAATTCAGGCAAAACCATCTTGATGGCCGCTTCCAGTTTCTTCTTTTTGGCAATGGCAATGGGTTCCTTGGTGAGGGAATAAACTCCACCCAGTGCCATTGCGGCTACAGAGGCCACCAGGAAGAGTGTGAGGACCATGTTGATAAACGTCGATTCCTTTTTTGATGCCATGTTCTATTTATTTCTTCAGCTATTTCCAATTAATTTGTCAGTTCCACCCCGGGTTTTATACCGAATCTCCTCGGTTTAAAGCCCATATTGATAAGCGGGACAGCCGCGTTCATCAAAAGGATGGCAAACGAGACGCCTTCCGGATAGGCACCCCAGATCCTGATCAGAATGGTTAACAGGCCGATACCGAATCCCAAAATCGAGACCGGTATCTCCCAGGTGATGATCTTTCGCCAGATCATATATAATCCACCAAGGATCAATGCGATAGCAGATACTTCCCCTAATGATCCACCCATCTGGCCGATCAGGTAATTATAATATTCCGGTAGCTCGCTATGCAGTTCACTCATGGTTTTACCTGCATCCAGCCCTTCCTTGACGATGGCCAGTGGTGTCGGACCAGTAACAACATCAGCCAGTCCTTCCGTTATCGGCTTGGGTACCGGCCAGCTTGTCATTTGCACGGGAAAGGATATCAACAGGAAAACACGGGCCACCAGGGCAGGATTAAAAATATTCTTTCCCAGCCCGCCAAAGGACATCTTGGCT
>JARRQC010000233.1:0-4044 GCA_037382165.1 bacterium
TGACAGGGAGCGCGGCTTTCGCAGGAGACCGGAACACCAGTCTGAAAATACCTTTCAACGTATAATATAGCACTCCGGGAGCCTCTTTGATGATTTCCGAATGTACAGGTCCAGGACATATCACGTTTATCCCTACCCTCACACGATCAAAGTTGACCCTTCTGGAAAGTTCGACCGCATAAGTATTCAGTACGAGTTTTAAATAGCTGTAGTTTGAGATACCTTTTGACGGACCATAAGACTGAAAAACACCAAACTCATCGTAATCAATCGCGGAAGACCCCTGATGAGAGTCGGACGATATAAAAATGATCCGGGGTTTATCTTTGTCTTCCGGAAGATCAATTGGAATCAATCCCTTATTTATCATCAGGCTGGTTAGTATCACATTGGACAGATAGTTGACCAGAAACATCTCTTCTATGCCGGAATCGGTTTTGCGGGCAAAAGGCAGGGCGACACCGGCATTCAGGATAGTTACATCGGGTTTTATCCCGTCCTTCCTGAGTGCATCCACAAAAGCATGTATCGTTTCAATTTTGCTGAGGTCAAGGTATCTCATCTCTACCCGGTCCGATCCACTGCGTTTTTTCACCTCCTCCCCTTTTTCGGGCATACCGCTTCTTCCGGCCATGATCACACGGGCTCCTCTGCGTGCTGCTTCAACAGCCATTCCAAAACCCAGACCCGAGTTTGCACCGGTAATCAGGACGGTCTTACCATCAAATGAATCGCCAGGTTTCAAGCGGTCAGCCAGCGGTTGCTTGGAAAAGAAATCCTTTACCCCTGCAAGGGCGGCGACCACAGGATTATCAAATCTTCCTTCTGCCATGTTGCGGTTTTTGAAGAAACAAAGTTAATTTTATATCCTTGTACGGTCGTATCTGAAGAATACCTTTGGGATGATTTGCATTTAAAAATGAACGAATGTAAAAAGACAACATATTTTAAGTCCCAAAAATTACAGCTGATGAAAACAAAGAATAGTGGTACTTTTATAAAGTTGTTCGGCATTTTGTCGATCATTTACCTGTCCTACGCATGCTCGGGTCACATGAAACCCATGAAAACAGTCGAAAATGTAGATCTTGACAGGTACCTTGGTACCTGGTACGAGATTGCCAGGCTTCCCAATAGGTTTGAAAAAGGGCTGGTCTGTGTTACCGCCGAATATTCCCTGCGGGAGGACGGTAAGATCAGGGTAGTGAACCGGGGGCATAAGGAAAAAGACCGCACCAAAGTAAAGGAGGCGACAGGAAAAGCCTGGAGACCCGATAAAAAGGAACCCGGTCGCTTAAAAGTACAATTCTTCTGGCCCTTCAGCGGGGGTTATTATATTTTTCACCTGGATACCCTGAACTATCAATACGCCCTCGTGGGTGAACCCGGAAGGGATTATTTCTGGCTGCTCAGTCGTACACCGGAAATTGACGAGTCCCTTTATAAAGAATTGATGGGATTTGCTGAAGCGAACGGATACGATACCGCAAAGTTCTATAAAACACCACAGGACTGCCAATGACCGTCAGCTAATGCTCCAAAAAAATCAGGGTCGGCATGGATATTCAGAAGCAAGTATTCGGGACAACAGATCAGGGCCATCAGGCAGAAATCTATACATTATCAAATGACAGTGGTGCCTTTGTAAAAATCAGCAATTACGGGGGTATCATTACCGACATCGTCGTACCTGACAAAAAGGGGTTGCCGGGTAACGTGGTGGCAGGTTTCGACCGGCTGGATGATTACCAGTCCGAAGATTACCTGAAAGTCATGCCCTATTTTGGCGCCATTATCGGAAGGTATGCCAACCGTATCAACAATGGGCAGTTCGAAATAGACGGTGAAATATTCACGATACCCTGTAACCTGGGAGATGTTGCCCTTCATGGAGGAATTGAGGGATTCGATAAAAAATTATGGGATGCCTCCACGCGAATTTCTGAAAAGGAAGCAAGCCTGGTACTGAAATACCTGAGCCCTAATGGAGAGGAAGGTTTTCCCGGAAATCTCCAGACAGAAGTGACCTATTCCTGGAATAATGCCGATGAACTAAGCATAAGTTACCGCGCACAAACCGACCGGAAAACCCATCTCAACCTGACAAACCATAGCTATTTCAACCTCAATGGATTCAGAAGGGATATACTTGACCACCGCCTGACGATCCAGGCTGAACAAATCACGGAAACCGACGAAGCCTTGATACCTACCGGAAAACTGATTCCTGTGGAAGGCACACTTCTCGATTTCAAATCATCCCGGAGGATCGGTGAAAGGATTGAAGAAGTTAAGGGGAACGGATATGATCACAATTATGTATTAGCCAAAAATGGAGATCCGTTGCAGTTGGCGGCGATTGCAGATGATGAAGAAAGTGGCAGGCGGATGGAGGTATATACTACCGAACCGGGGATGCAGCTTTATACTGCCAACTGGTTAGACGGCACACTTTCGCGCGGCAGCATCATTTTTAAGAAAAGATTTGCATTTTGCCTTGAAACGCAACATTTTCCCGACTCACCCAATCAACCCGGTTTTCCATCCACTTTACTGTTACCTGGGACAACATTCAGTTCAAAAACGGTCTACAAATTCAGCTTATTGTAAAAAGACAGATTACCTGGCTACTCCACAGATGATTCAGACTTGGTATTCTATCCACAGCAATGCTATGGGTATAAAAATGGTTTGCAGAATCCTTTATTTTACTTGTAATTATTACAAAATTAGCGGTTCGTGTACTGAAACACCTGTATCTGAATATTGCTATCTTTCAGTGTTTGAAGTGTTTAAAAAATGTATTCCACTCTTAACAAATCTTTAACAATTGTTTTACTTGATTTTCCCCTTCCGAATGGTTACATTTGTAGTAGACAGACTTAATACTGAATGGTGCTGACCCACCTTCATTATTCGGAAGACGGATATTTCTAATCACGGCATGTATTGCCGACTACTTTTGATCCTTACTTAGCAATGTACAGGTTTATCTACCAAATCATTTCCCATACTTTTGACCTTTGTCAAGATTTCCACTCTAAATCCCTAGCATAGTCTATGATTGATGCAGCTTTGAGTTTCCTTGCCGACCAGTTGAACGAATATCTAAAGATCAAGAGCAATGATCCGGATACGACACGTATTTTGATGAGTAATGTAGCCATAACATCGGAATCCGGTACCTCTGTAGGGTTTCCTGATAATCACCTGGGTATATCACTCATCAACATAGAGGAAGAGCGGGTTTTTAAAGACCAGCGTACCTCTTATGTCAATAAAGATGGACAAACGGAACACTTGAATCCGGATCTGAAACTTAACTTATACATCCTGATATCCGCCAATTACCAGGACAGCGTCGCCAGCGGATCTTCAGAGGATTACAAAGAGGGGCTGAAACAGCTTTCCTATGTTATTTCCTTCTTCCAGGCAAAAAACGTATTCACCAAAGATAACTCGCCCACACTCGCAGAATCGTCCATTGAAAAGCTAATCGTGGAATTGTACTCTTACAATTTCGAACAACTGAATAATTTCTGGAGTGTGCTTGGAACACATTATATGCCTAGTGTATTATATAAGGTGCGCGTTGTGGTATTCCAGGAAAAAGCATTGCAGGATACGGCTCTACCCATCGAAAAGATCAAAGTCAACACCTCCGGCAAATGAGTGTAAGCATACTATATACAAGACTGTTCAACTTGTCGGTGCTGCACGATTACTACGTCGAGGGCATCGCCAAAGACTTCGTACTCCGACCCACGGCCGAGACTCGCCAGTTGCTGAGCGGGGGCAGGATGCTCTTCAAAACCATCCCGAAAGGTTGCACGGTGCTCTACCGCACTGAGAACGATGAAATCACACCTTTCGTGAATAAAGGTCCCGAAGCGAGGTTGAAGTTCCTGCTCTCCTTCAAGAACCTGAACGAGTTGCTGAACGTAACCGACCTGGATGAATCACCTTCCAACAGGTATACTTCCGGAAAGTTCTTCTATCTGACCAACGACCCGGCAGGCGCCTCCAGAGACCCGGACACTCCGG
>JARRQC010000234.1:0-4018 GCA_037382165.1 bacterium
ATCCTGCCGGTAGCAATTCAGGGAATTTTATTCCGGACTTGATCAGACAGATTGATGCCAATATTTTCGGATTGAAAATCCTTATCCCTTTAGACCAATACCTTCCGGTCCTGAATAAAAAGATACATCCGGCAACCGGTCTTGTTGTGACTGACCAATTGCCGGATGAATATTCACAAGGCATTCTTATCAATCCGTCAGACCCATGACGGTGGTAAGAAAGCGGTCGTTGTAAGACCGGATCCTCCGGGCTCTAATCCATCTTCTGAATATGGGAACCTCCGGTCAGATTCTGGCTCTTGATCACACCATCACCTTTGTAATAGACGTTGCTGGCACCGCGGGCCACGACTTCCATCTGCTGCCGGACCGTCAAGTAGGCATTGCAGGCCCCTTCAAGGTCAGCTTTGAGCGTGTTGGATTCGAACCCGTAATCGGTCATATTGCTCGCGCCCGTTGCTTCCAGCTCGAATGACCGGGTATTGCCTTCCAGGTACAAATTGGAAGCGCCTTCGATATTGGCGTTCAAATGATCAATATGCAAGGTCCCGCTGAATGCGCTTGCTCCAGTCAGGTTAACCGCCACGTTTGTTGCGATCAATTCATTTTGCAGTTTGATCATCGCGGCTCCTGCACCATAAAAGGCATCGAGCCGGTTTGTAGTGATGTAAACGTTCAGGACGGTTTTCCCGCTGTGGATTGTCACGTTGTCTTCAATGTATATGACCAATTGATCGTTTTGCCGTTCAACATGAATGTACTGATGTAAATTGGCATTGGCTTCTATCTCTATGGATTCTTCCGAATCGGAGAAGGTAACGTAAACCTTGAACGGGTCCGACACGTTCAGTTGGCTGTATCCGTCAATGCTTTTACTGATGGTTGTTACATTACTAGAAGGTTTGACGTCATCATTCTTTTGGCATGATGTAAATAAGATGCTTAGCGATAAAAGTGCTATTAAAATTGATTTTGTTTTCATGATATTCTGTTTTTAAAATAATGAACTAAGATTTGTTTCAATGACAGTTAAATTTTCAAAGGGTTACAATTTTTGATTATAAAATGCATTTGGACGAATGGTTAAGTTATTTGGATTTGTTCGCCCAGAATCCGATATTGACCTTAAAACCAAAGTGGTTACGCCAGACGTTGGCCTGGTTGAAATAGTCGAAATAAGTCGCGCCAAGTTGCAGGCCCAGGGCGATTGAGAAACTCTTTTTAGCCGGAAACTGGTAACCGGGTTCAACTGCAAGTATGAGGGTATTGTGGTCGTTCAGCAGGTTTCTCCCGATTCCAACCACAGGGCCGGCGTAAAACCCCCCGGAGAGGCTCCTGGTTTTTTCCTTCTTTTTGAAGAACACGGGCAGGACGATCTGCATACCGATATCCGAAATTCCATTCTCTTCTCCCCCGATCTGATAGTTGACCAGGGTGACGGCCCGGAGGTCGACCCGTTTCGAGACCGGAAACTGGGCCAGCAGGGGCACGACGTTGATATCCAGTTCATTTTCCGAATAAAAGGGCTCCGCCGTGTAGCCGGGTTGTAGCCCGACAAATACGGGTAGTCTATCCTGAGCCTGTAACAAAGAGATGCTTGCGAATAAGAGTACTGTTAAAAGGATTACTGCAGGCACTATTGTTCTTGTTTCCATGACTTGCCGGTTTTAATTTGTATCGGGGAACAAAACAAGGGTGAAAACCGGATTAAGTAAATGAATTTTCGGCCGGCAGCGGAAGCTGGTCGGTGAACGGGGGAAATTGATGAGTGTTGCGATGTGAAGATGCAGACGATTGAACGATATTCGAAGGAAGGTTCCAGTTATTGTGGGGCCGGGCGATGAAAAGGGCCCAACATTTTTAAAATGCCCTTATTTAAAAAGATTCTGAATCAACCGGAAGGCTGGTGATATTTATTTTGAAGTCTTAATTTTGATTGCGCCTTCTATATTCGGATCATGGCACACCATACGATCAAAAACGGCTATTCCAACCTGGTGGAACGGATCAATCGCTACCCGCAAGGTGCCCCGCCTTCCGATTTATTGTTCAAGATCCTGAAAATGCTGTTTAGTGAGAAAGAGGCCTCGCTGGTTGCCCAAATTCCCATTAAGCCATTTACTGCCCGAAAGGCGGCGCGCATCTGGAAGATGGACCCGGCTGCAGCTCAAAATGTCCTTGACCAGCTGGCCGGACGTGCCATCCTGCTCGATATACAGCAGAACGGGGAAACCCTGTATATCCTCCCGCCACCTATGGCAGGCTTTTTCGAGTTTTCGATGATGCGGGTCCGTCATGACATTGACCAGAAAGTGCTGGGCGAGTTGTTCTATGAATACCTGAATGTGGAGGAAGATTTTGTCAGGGAGTTGTTTACGAAAGGGGAAACCCAGCTGGGACGTACCTTTGTCAATGAACCGGCCCTTTCTGCTGAAAATACGCTACACGTCCTGGACTATGAGCGGGCCAGCGAAGTGATCGGTACGGCTACCCATATCGGAGTAGGAACCTGCTACTGCCGCCACAAGATGCATCATAAGAACAGGGCCTGTGATGCGCCCATGAAGATCTGCATGACCTTCAACAATACGGCGGCTTCGCTGATCCGTCACGGGCATGCCAAATCGGTCAGTAAGGAGGAATGTATGGATCTGCTTCAGGAGGCCTATGATCACAACCTCGTGCAATTCGGTGAAAATGTCAGGGAAAGTGTCAACTTCATCTGCAACTGTTGCGGCTGTTGCTGCGAGGCGATGATCGCCGCCCGCAAGTTCGCCATCCTCAACCCGGTGCACACGACCAATTTCCTGCCCGGGATTGAAGAATCCAGTTGCACAGGCTGCGGCAAATGTGTCCAGGTGTGCCCGGTAGAGGCCATGACAATTGTTTCCGCCAATGATCCATCGCATCCAAAAAGGAATATTGCCAAAGTGGATCTTCAGCGTTGCCTCGGCTGCGGGGTGTGTGTGCGGTCGTGTTCAAAAGTCAGCATTACATTGAAATCCCGACCTTCCCGGGTACTAACTCCCCTCAACGGTACACACCGGGCGGTGGTGATGGCGATCGAAAGGGGGAAGCTGCAAAACCTGATCTTTGATAACCGGGCGCTTTACAGCCATCGTGCCATGGCGGCAATCCTGGGTGTCATTTTGAGTTTGTCTCCCGTTAAGAAGGCGATGGCCAGCCGGCAGGTAAAATCGCGTTACCTGGAATGGCTGATCAACAGGTATGATACTTAAATTCCGGGCAGCATTCAGCAAGGGCTACAGGCCCATCTCCCGAACATCAACATGCGAACCGCTATCATATTCCAGCGCTTTTTCCATACCCCGGATGAGTTTTGACGCGGCGCTGACCGGATCGGGCATCTCATCGGTATAGCGGGCCTGTTGCAGATTTTTGGCGGAAGGATATTTTTCCACATCCTCTATCTGGTAGATGTAATCCTGCATTTGTGTGTCAACCAGCCCGGGAGCGAAAGCGCTGAAATGGGTTTCGGGATATTCTTTGGCGTAGATGTTCATCAGCATATCGAGCCCGGCTTTAGAAAGGGCATAGGAACCCCAGCCGGGGGTGCTCCTCAGGGCCGCTCCCGAGGAGATGCCAACCACTTGTTCTATATTGATATTCAAATTAAAAAGCAGGTCCAGCAGGCTTTTGTTGGCCCACACGTTGATCTCCATCACTGCTTTCATTTCTTCAAGGGAGGTTTCTTTCATGTATTTAATCTCGCCAAGGACACCCGAATTCAGGATGACCCTGTCAAGCCGGTCGGTATCACTCAGAAAACCGGGAAGCAGCTTGTTCAGATCCCCGGGCCTGGTAAGATCGATGCTGAGGTGGTGGTAATGAGGATGTTTCAAAAGGTCTTTCGGTTCCCGCCGGCTGATGCCCAGCACTTCTGCATTCTGTTTTAAAAAGTTCTTTGCCAGCCCGTAGCCAATGCCCGAACTGGTGCCTGTGATGAGAATACGCATAATAAACTTCAATGGTGAAGGGCAAAGTTAGTGGAAAAGGG
>JARRQC010000235.1:0-4609 GCA_037382165.1 bacterium
GGAATTGATGTCACTCATGTCAAACAGGAATTCCAATGATTCTTTATTCCCTTTTCCATCATCTGAATTGGCCTTGAGCAGGACCAGGTAGGATTTCTTCCCCTCAGAAAATTGTTGTTCCCACTGAACATCATCCTGCTGGGCCTTACCGATATTTTCTGTGAGCCAGTTCATCGCTGCTTCCCTGCTTTCCCAGGTGGTTTCATCTTCTTTGCAGGATCCGATGTGTTCCTTCAATGCTTCGATCAAGCCACGGGTTTGATCCACTTCTGTCATACTGAGTTCAATTTCATCTGTATACTCTTCAAAATCACCCTCTTCAAAATATGAGATGAACTTCTGATCATTTTTAGTTGCAAGTGAAACCTGGATCGATTTCCCCCTCGCATTGAAATTGAGGGATTCCGGATCAATATCGGAAATGTAAAAAATCCAGGACCGGATTTCTGTCTCTCCTTTTCTGTCGCTGACAGATTCCTGAATTTGAATCTTGCATTCATTCCCCTCCACTGTAAAAAACTGATTCCGGACGGATTCTTTCCCGATAGTCATTTCATCGCTGTAGCCGGAGAGCCAGGGAATCTCTTCTTGCGCAAATCCCCTGAAAGTTATGGTTAGAAAAATGATCCCGATAAAATACTTAAAGTGCTTTTTTATCAATGACATAAGGCGATTTGTAATGGTGAAGACATCATAAATTTAAATCAAATCTGCTGAATATCTAACAGATTACCCAGCCGATCGGTTGCATGGTATACCCTGATTTGTCAAATTAATGGTTACCCACCTGATCCATATATTCCAATACCCGGTTGCCGGCCTGGTCAGGGGAGTGGCCAAAAAACAGCACACCCTCCGGATGTCCCCCCATGATCAGAATACCCCTGTCACGCACCTTGTCATTTTGAAGCAGCAGGGAGATATTTCTTGCAATTTCGGAAGTACCAAAGCTACAGGAGGGATCGGTAGCAGGGAACCTGTTCATTCCGTACTCCCACATTTCCCCGTGATGAACGTGTATCACCGAGTGTATACTTTCATCCGCTTCATAGATGGCAGCATGGCTCAATGATTCCGAGGAAGCCCTGACGGGACCCTGACAGGTCAGTGAATTCCTTCGGAAACTGTAAGCGGTCACCAAAGCATAGTGCCTGGCTTCAGCCTGCCTGTAGATTCCTGTAGCTGATCCTGAAATATAGAATTGCGAAGTGTTCTCTTTTCTTACAGAAAGGTTGCCAAATCCGATTCCCTGTTCATTCACTCCAAGTAATCGCAGTGAATAAAGTTGATCTCTCCATGTATTGAGTGTGATGAAATGAGTTTCCGGGATAACCGGACCGGTTTTCACCAGCTGACAATTGAATTTGATATACCCTTCTGCTGGTTCCACCTCTGTTCATCTGCTCCACAGCCGACTTAACTTCCTGAAGGTGTGTGTACATCGAGTGGTCATAAGTGGCCCTGTTTTCCCAGGCCTGATTAAGGACTGCCAGCGCTTCTTCATAACGGCCCTTCTTATACAATCCCCAGCCCTTGGTATCCAGCAGGGCAGGATGATCCGGCCAGCGCTCCAACAGCTGTTCATTCAGTTCCAGGCCTTCATCCACATCGATTTCATTATCCACCAGGAACCATGAAAGATTGTTTTTCCAGTTGGGATTCTCCGGTTCCATCACCGTGGTTTCCCTGTAGTATTCCTCCGCTTCTTCAAGCATTCCTGCTTTTGTATAGATAAATCCCAATCCGGTAAAGATCATGGCCCCCGTACAATAGGTCACATTCTTTCTGAGGTCCTGGTAACGGGTCACGATCTTTTCTGCCTCATCTTTTTTTCCCCTGGAATACGCACAGATAGCCTGGTATTCCAGAATCCAAAAATCCTGAGGAATAGCGGCGATCCCAATCTCATAGAGCTTGTTCTCACGTTCATGATTTCCAAGCTGGTGATAGGCATCCCCCATCATGAAATAGATATAGGGATTTTGCCAGTCAAATCCCCACTCAAGGTGAATCTCCAGTGCCCTTTCCCAGAGTGGGAGGGCCTCCTCGAAATCACCGATTTTATAGTATTCGACAGCCAGCATATGAAGGTACATGGGATTCATCTCGTCCAGATCAACCAGTTGTTGCATAATCCTGATATTCTCCTCAGGAAATTCATAATAGGTCGCATGCAAATGTTCCGCTAGCAACCTGTCCCCAATGGACAATTGCCCTCTTCTGGCATAAGCCGCATCGGCCCAGTATCTTGATTGACCGGTATTCCCCGCCTGTGCATAGGCATATGAAAGAAAAACATAGGCTGTTACGAAGGTGGAATCGGTTTCAATGGCACGGCTGAACCATTGAATCGATTTTTGCATATCCAGATCTGCCATCAATCCATCCATTCCATATATAAAATAGCGGAAGGCTTCCGAAGATTTTCTGTATGTAACAGCGCGATAAATGGGTGTGTTTTCGTCTTCTGTGATTTTGTTGATCTCCACAAAATTTCTGATCATATCCGATAGAGAATCGGCCATGGAAAAAAGATCATCCTCTGCCCTGCCTTCTACCTGGTAGGTCTTAAAGACCTCCTGATTTTCCGCATCCATCAGCTGGGCATTGATGCGGATCTGACTCCCGGCTTTCAGGATGCTTCCGCTGATCAGTGTTCTGGTATCCAGTTTATGGGCTATATCACCTGCCAGAACCGGTGTCAGTGAAGCATAATTCACATCTTTGATATCCTCCAATGCACCATTTACAGCCTCATACTGCCTCACGGAAATTTCTTCCGAGTTTGAGAGGTTTGATATTAACAGGTTTTGGAATCCTCCGGCCCACACATTGAACAGGGTATCTCCGGACATATTTTCAAATGGAAGGACAGCCAAGGACACCTTACCGTCAGCATCCCGGACATCAGCCAGTTTATCCTTTGAGAAGACTTTCGGGTAAATCAGGATGACCAGGGCCACCAGCAAAACAGCGATAACTACATCGCTGACTTTAAGTCTTCGCCTGCCGGTTTCAGGAAGTGGTTCAGGTGCAGATTGGGCATCCAGATCGTCGGTTCGTTTCACTCCCTCGGGCGTGATGTCAAAAATCCATGCCAGCACGACTGTAACCGGGAATCCGATGGCCAGTATGACAATGGTCAGGGTAACGATCCAGGGAGGAAGATTAAGTGCGGGAGTGATGATATCCATCACTTCAAGGAGAACAAATGCTCCCGGTGCATACATGGCCACCACCCGGAAAACATTTCTTCGTTTCAATTCCCGGATCAGCCAACTGAGGTTTTTTCGGCCCTTGTTCATGACGGTTGTGAGTTTGTCTGTGAAATATACAGATTTTTAAATAAATAGATATATCAATAACTGATCTATAAGTCCGGCAGATCAGTATTAAATTCAGCTGTTGTTCAATTATTCCAGGTATTCCAAGTAGGCTTTCCTGTAATCACAAAGCAGAAGATATATCTGATTAAGATAGCTTTTTAGGTTTTCCAGGCTGGCATCCTTGTATGCATCATAATGAACATTGCTGATAATATGGTAATCCAGGTAGTAGGGATACAATTCAGCGAATGTCTCTTCAATCACCACCTTCAATAGTTCAGGTTTGATCGTTTCCAGCACTTCTTTCAGGTGTGTCTTGTATACCTGATAGAGGAAGGGATCATGGGCAATTGCAATATCAAGTATGTCTTCACCTGAGAATAACAACTTGTCTCCAATGGTAACGTTTCTCTGCTTCAATCCTTCATGTGGTGCTGTCACCAGGATATCATCATAATCCCAGGGAATGATCCTGAACCTTTCAATCTCAGGATCCACGTAGAAAAACACTTCATCTGAATAGTCACCGTTATGCACGAGGAAATTGAATGCGATCCATGTCATATAAAAATCAATATCAAGGTACTCCTTCAGTGTTTCGTAAAGTTCTTCACCTTCATACTTGTGGAGGGCATTGTATATATTCCGATAGTACGCTACATATTTTTTTCTTTCTGCCTGGTCTAACTCAGGGCTTCTCTTTCTTCTCCATGATAAAATGGAGCCTCCGATTTCAGATTGAAGCTTAGACTTTTCCTTTTATAAAATAGCGTAGACTGCCCCCTTGTGTTTACCTTTTTGGTGTGGATTGTATCTCCGTTGATAACTGCCTCGTCCATTTTTAGTACAATCTTCTTTCCTGTGGTCAACTCAAGAGCCCTGTATTTCATCTCCGGTAAGTGAAAGGAGATTCTGTTTTCAATCTGCCTTTCAAAATCTGTAAGATCCAGCATCACGGCATCTCCTGGAACTTGTTGCGTGAATCCTGAAATTTTCAGGAGTGATAGAATCAGAATTGTCAGACTGACAGTTTTCATTGTTAGATTATCTGAAGTTTGATGATCCGACTGGTTCTTGAATGCGCTACTCCCACCCGTTATGAATCCCATGTTCAGCGATATACCCCATGGCTTCTATATCGCAGATCTGGCCATCCTTGATCTTAAAAATATGTGCCGCCGGAAGGTCGAATGGCCCCCAGTTGTTTTCCCTGTGGGTTACTCCCGGTACGCCTTTAATCTCAATCACCCTGGGTTCTCCATCATGCACGAATATGGAAAAAA
>JARRQC010000236.1:0-5196 GCA_037382165.1 bacterium
GACTTAAATTGCCTGGTACTGATAAGTGTACAGGAAATATCCTTGAATTTCTGCAGTTTAATATCATTTCCGGCTGTGTCTTTCATGACATTCCCGTTGGCATCTAGTACATACTCGAACCCGTCTGAAATACGCTTGTTAAAGACTTCATCGGTGTCTTTTGTCTCATCCGGTGATACCATGATTGAATTCAGTTTCACCATCACGGCATAATCATACATGATGTTATCATCCAGGTGCTTGAAATGGTATTCCACCCACTCGTTACCCAGACCCCTGGTATCAAATGAAATCAGGTCTTCTTCCACCTGCGGGGGAAGTTTCGTCGGAGCCAGGTTCACCACCTCGACGATGACCCTGCTGATTCCCTTCATATGGGCATCATGGATCATTTCATCAATATCAGGAAATTGTCCGCCACTGTATTCAGAAGCCTTGAGAAGCTGATAATAGGCATCCCGGTAATCTTCTTTCTCTAACGCATTCTCGAGCAAACCCTTGCCATTGTTATAAAAATAGTCGGCTGCTTTTTGCTTGGCCTCGATCATCTCCCGGTCATAATCCACATACTCGTAATTGTAGGTTTTCCCATCTACAGTGAGCGGAGTGACTGTACGAACCTTACGCTGCCTTTCTTTCAACATATTATACCTGTTGAAAATCTCATCATAATTATCGGGATTGTTCTCCCTTACTAAAAAACGGATCCGCTCAAGGTCCCTTTCATTGGCCAGCTTAAATGCCCGGTCCATTTCCGCTGCATCCGCTGCATCAGGTTTCTTGATTAGCTTTTTTGTGGTTTTGTCAATGACCGCGTCGTAATTCCCGCGTTGAAGATTTTTCGTGGTGGAACCACAACCGGTGAGTAATAGTGTTACGATAAATATGGACACAAAACGTTGCATGGCAATTAGATTTGTTATGCAGGTACTATATACGAAGTCATATCAAAAAAGTTCCCAGTAAATTCCATAAAAAAGCCGGCTTTCGGCCGGCTTTTATCAACATGGGTCTGTATTTTTTTACTGGAGTACGAAGTTGATGGGGAAGGTAAAGAGCACTTTCACCGCTTTACCACGTTGTTTCCCGGGCGTCCATTTAGGCGACGACATCACCACCCTGATGGCTTCTTTGTCCAGTGCCGGGTCAATGCTTCTGACCACCACCGCGTCAACGACCTGTCCTGTTTTATTCATCTCCGGGTATCTCAGGTTCTGAGCAATGTATTTGCGAAATTCCGTGGCAGGATCACCTCCGTTGAAAGTGGGCATATCTTCCACAATATAAAATACTTCTTCCTCTTCGATCTCTTCTTCGTCCTCACCAATCATGGAGGTAAAATCATATTCAGTATTATCGGTGGCTTCCATGTCGAAATCAAAATCATCTTCGATTTCCACATCGTCGTCAACGATATCCAGAACCTCTGCGACTTTGGGTTGCTCGGGTTTGGGTTCCGGTTTGGGTTCTTCCCTGCGGGTGATCTGCATCATCTCATCCTCAAACTGAATCTCCGCTACAACATCTTCATCGATATCCTTGCTTTCACCCTTGGTCCACTCAAAGGCAACCAGAATAATGGAAAGGGCTACTACGAGTCCGATCTCGAGAAACATCCCTTTTCTCCGCTCCAGATCTGCCTTTTTTGATTTTTTTGCTTCCATGTTGTCATGAATTTGGGCAATAAAAATAATGATTTAGTTGTGATAATTCAAATAGCACCACGCGAAAGAATCACATGTCAAAACTTTTATTGCCTTGATTACACTAAATTTACCTCAAAAATTCTGCCATTCTTCCTTTTTTTACTTGCAAATTTTTTAATATTTTTGCATCCCGTTGGGGCATTAGCTCAGTTGGCTAGAGCGTTTGACTGGCAGTCAAGAGGTCATCGGTTCGATTCCGATATGCTCCACCTCCGCTCGCCAAAGCGAGCTACGGTGGACTGCGTCCACCAGAAACTCGCGAAGGTGAGGTAGATTATCAAAGGGTTGTAAACAGCTATGTTTGCAGCCCTTTTTCATTTTGTCCGCACCATGGTGCCTGCCTTGTACACCTGTATAAGAATGGTTTACAATTCCACAATAAATATACAACTAATATTTTAGTTAGTCAACTAAATCGTTAGTTTTTACGAAAAATTGCACTCAATGAGATCTGTAATCCTTTCCTTTTTGCCAGATTATTCCCAGACAGATGGTAGCAAAAGAGAAGAATTTATGTTCCCACCTACCTCCAAATCCATTCTATTAACTGAAGAATCACATGACTGTATCTGAACCATTCTGGGTCTATATGGTGAATTTTCAAGGTGATGGTTTTCATTTGATATGGATGGAGAAGATAATCGACTGACAAGACCTCAAATAAATTACTGGAGGACATCAATCAGGAATTGCCTAGCTAACCTTCCTTTTCTTCCGTTTCAGGTGATTATTGTTCACTTTGAATGACTCATCAATCGAGAGACTATCAAGGTAATGCGAGGTTGTTCTGATATCGTAATGCTCCAGAGAATCTGAGGTATGATCACAGGATACACCGTTCCTTTTTAGGGTCATGGCGTAACAATCCCTTCCCATACTCATAGTCAATATAGGTCTGCTGGAAAATTTGCCCAACACCCTTTATAGTCCCGATCAATATGTATCCTCCTACCATTTAACGACTTTTATCCCCTATATCATAGGCAAACAGGTTTCCCTTATGCCGGATATATAGTACCTTGTCTTTGATGACAGGATAGGCCCAGAGGGGACTGAAGGGATAGTAAAGTTCGATATCCATTTTGAACCGGCTTATGATGCTAATCCCTGTATCCGCTTCCGCCCATAAATTCACTGTTCCTCCATACGACAGAACATAAAAATGCCCATCTGCATAGGTGATGTTTCCACTGTAGGTTTCGTCCTGCCACTGTGAAATGGTTTGCCCGGTATAAGGGTCCAGACAGATCCATTTTTTCTGCCGGTACATCCCTGAGTACAGCCGGTTGTTATGGATCATCAGCCCTGCCAACATGTTCCTGATATCTTTACGTTCCCACAAAACCTCTGCCTCTGATCCCCTGTTGTGAAGCTGAATGGCGATAATGCCTCCTTTTCCTTTGCCCGCCTCAGACGCCATGTATACGATCCCGTTGTGATAAACTGGGGTGTTGATATGATTGACAAAGAATGGATGGAATGCGACGGTCCAGAGTAATTCACCTCTTCTGGCATCAATCCCCATTATTTCGTCCTGGGTAATGGCCACAACAATTTTCCTTCCATCATGATTTACCAGAATGGGTGAACTGTAACTAGGATTATTGGAAGCTCCTTTGCAGGACCAGATGAGCTTACCGGATTTCCTGTTCAGGCAAACCACATTATGTTCTTTCCCGCCCGGGACACAGTAGATCCGGTTACCAACGATCAGCGGTGACTGGGCATGACCGTAGGTTGGCAGTGAATCTGAAAATTCCTCCAGGAAATCGATCGACCATCGTTTAGTTTTTTTCGGCAGATCATAACAGATCAGTTCACCGGCGCCTGTGATCAGGTAAAGATAATTTCCCGCGATCACGGGAGCTGACCTGCTGCCTGTATAATTTGATTTAAATTCTGCTCCGTAAAGATCCCTCCAGCGCAACTTACCATTCAGATCGAGACAATAAAGGTATCCACTGGTACTGTCGGGCATACCTGTAATATAAATAGCATCACCTGTAATGGCCGGCGAACTGTGTCCCCAGTTGAGGCTGTCATATTTCCACAATAGTACCGGCCCATCCTCGGGCCATTCAGATAGCAGGCCGGAAGCAGGGTATTTTCCATTTCGATTTGGACCGAGCCAGTCGCTTTCGATTGCTGTAGTACAGGAGTAGCAGAAAAATATAATTAGGCAAAGTAACAACCATGTTGCAAAGTGCAAGCTTCGTTTCATAGGTTGGTTTTATGGATTTGTGACAATCTATTATGAAAAATGAATATACGAAAACTACATGATCAAACAAGCAATCAAATTATTTAGATACGAGGCGCTTAGATTATTAGTGTCCGTTGACACACAAGGGACAAAATATCAAAAACCTGACACTGATTTTAAAGTTGGTTATCTATTTATAATTCTTGCTGAAAAGTACAATTATAATTTTTACTGGGAACATGTGAATGACATCCCACAAATGAATTTGAATAAGTAAGTAAGTACAAACTGATACTGTTTAATAACTATCCATCAAACTTCCTCCTCTATTCCATAATTTGCCAGATAATTTGCCAATCAAACGGAAAACAGGTGGAGTATATAGGAAATACAACTGTTCTTAACTTTCCTAATGTAATATAATAGAGTATAATTGAGTCTGGGGGAGAATCCCGGCTAGTCACTGGCAGTCAAGAGGTCATCGGTTTGATTCCGATATGCTCCACTCAGTGGATTGAAGGATTGCTCCGCCTGCGGCGGATGCGGCCCTTTCTCATTTTCCACACCATTGTGCACAACCTGTACACCTCAAAAAGAACGCTTTATAATCACTGTAACAAATACACAACCAATTTTTTAGTTATACAACTAATCCTTTAGTTTTCCCAGAGAAAGGAAGCCCTTGATTTCCGTGCAAATTCCAGTGTAAGGGTGCATCCTTTTCCAGCGAAATGCGAATACCGTTGTAGGAAAGAATTTAGCACTTTTTTATCTTTAGTGAATGAATAAGATCATTTTATTCCTGCCGTTTTTCCTTGTATGTTCACTGGGGGGGTGTGAGGAGGATCATCTCGATAGCGGCACCCTGTCATTGATCTACCCCGATGGTCCAGAGTCGCTCATCATAGGAGAAACGTACAATATTGTATGGAGTGCTCCTGATGGCTCTGCCTTAAGGATAGATCTTTATCAGAACTCTAAATTTGTAACCAACATTGTAGAAGGGATCTCAAATATTGGAACGTTCAGCTGGTTGATTCCTGATATAATTCCCACGGGTACAAGCTACAGGATAAAAATTTCAGATTTAAATGATCCAACCTTACAGGTGATGGGAAAAAATGCATTTCAACTGCTTGAGCCCGGTAAAAAATCAACATTTTATGATTCAAGAGATGGACGTACTTACAGCACAGTGCAGCTTGGCGAGCAAACCTGGATAGCAGAAAACTTTAGATATGATCCAGGTGGGGGGACATTCTGTTATTTGAATGATCCATCGTTTTG
>JARRQC010000237.1:0-4008 GCA_037382165.1 bacterium
TTTTTTTGTGTGGGAGAGAATGTAGAAAGATACCCGGAAACCTACAAGGAAATCCTTCAGCGAAAGCATAAAACGGGAAATCATACCTTCAACCATCTCAACGCCTGGAAAGTATCCAGGGAAGCCTACTTTGAAAATGTAGACAAATGTGCGCAATATGTTGATTCTGATTTTTTTCGTCCACCTTATGGAAGAATCGGACTGAAACATATACCGTATCTGAAAAAGAACTACCATATCGTCATGTGGTCTGTCCTGTCCATGGATTATGATCCTCACGTGCCCCCTGAAAAATGTCTGGAAAACTGCTTGAAATACATGAAGGCAGGTTCAATCCTTATTTTTCACGACAGCCTTAAGGCCTCTGCAAAAATGCTATATGCACTTCCCCGCTTCATTGAGCATTTTAAATCAAAAGGTTATACTTTTCCCCCATTGCCCTCTCGACCAATCACTAATCACCAATGACAATCACCAACTAATAACACGATAAATTCGCATCTTTGCAGCACTAATAATTTCATTGATTTGGGTAGGTTAATAAAGGTAGCGGCGATTTTACTTCTCATTATGGCCGCCTGGCAGTGTGCCCAGATTGGGTCGCTGGGAGGTGGACCCAAAGATGAAAAAGCCCCCGAAGTTCTTCGTACCTCGCCGCCCAACAACAGCCCGAATTTTAAAGGGTCGGAATTTACCGTTTATTTTAACGAGTTTATTCAGTTGGAAGAAATCACCCAAAAGGTGATGATCTCCCCGCCGCTTGAAAAGTTACCTGACTTCAAGACCAAAGGAAAGGCGTTACGTGTCAGGTTTAAGGAAGATTTGAAGGACAGTACGACCTATTCGGTATATTTTGCTGATGCAATCGTTGATCTGACAGAACGTAATCCTGCAATGAATTATACTTACATATTTTCTACAGGGCCTACCGTAGATTCAATGAGTATCGCAGGGACTGTGATCAATGCTTTCAATCTCGAAGAAGTGCAGGATATTTATGTGCTGCTTTACAAAGACAACAATGACACCCTTCCTCTTGATTCACTGCCGCTGATGGTGAAACCTTATTATGTGAGCAAAACAGGTGAAGACGGACGTTTTGTGCTGAATGGGCTGGGAAATTTTGAATACCTTGTTTTTGCCCTGAAGGATATGAACGCCAATTATATATATGATCAACCGGGAGAGGAGATCGCCTTCCTGGATTCTCTCGTGCTGCCTGAATATGTTGTGCCTCCGGAACCGGATACAGCAGCTTTGGATTCTGTGGCCCTGGATTCTGCCGCGCTGCTGATTTCTGAAAAAGACCTGCAGGACAGCCTTGCCATCTTAGAAGATTCTATTAAAGCTGCAGAACAGGAAGCCCTGTTTGTCAGTATGATTAATCACCAATTGTTCTTGTTTAAGGAGGTGGATACCAACCAGCGTCTTTTGAAAGCGGAGCTTATGCGGGAAAATACCATACGTTATTCCTTTTCAAGACCTGCGGAAGAGGTGCGTTTTGATGTACAGAACATAGATTCAGATACAGTTTGGTACATTCAGGAGTTCTCAAATGAAAAGGATACACTGATCTGGTATTTCAAAGATCTTCCGGTCGATACCATTGAGGTGGTTATGCTGTTGCGCGGAGATACGCTGGGTCATGAATATATTTTGAGCAAACCCCGGGAGTCCCTGGGTGAACGCAGGAAGAAAAAAGATGAAGAACAAAAGGAATATTTGGGCTATACGACCAATACAGGCGGCAGGGCATTGCGCCTGGACAGACAGGCCGAGATGATCTTTAACCAGCCGATTGATACGGTCCTCACAGATTCTATCCTGTTGATCAGAGGGGAAGATTCAACCTATGGTCCTTCTTACATATATCTGGATTCCAATCATCGTAAGATCAGGTTCCCGCTTGAACTTGAGGAATCCTTGAAATACAGCCTCATATTTCCCGATTCAACATTCATCGACTGGAACGGGAGGTTCAATAAGGGGGGGAGCATACGGTTCAACACACTATCACTGGCAGATTATGGTGTGCTGAAGCTTAAACTGATACCGGAGATAGAACAACCTCATATCCTTCAGTTGATGACCGAAAAGGAGATCCTCATCAGCGAATATTATTTTTCGAAAGATACAAACGTGATTATCGATTATGTTGATCCGGGCAAATATATCCTGAAGTTGATCTTTGACGATAATGGAAACCATAAGTGGGACCCCGGGAATTATATACAGAAAAGACAGCCGGAACAGGTTTTATATTACAACAGCCAACTGGACGTGCGCGGTAACTGGGATATCGAAGAGACCTGGTTGATCAGCAGGTGATCATTCCTCGTTGCAGCGGTTGATACATTCAATGATCTCCGTAAGGGCAACATTCTGCAACTGGTAAAAAATTTTCTTTCCCTCTCTTTTGGATACCAGAACCCCCTTATTCTTCAGGATATTCAAGTGGTGAGAAGCTGTAGCCTGCTCAATATCCAGTGCTTCGTAAATCTCCGTGACACTCAATTTCCTGCCTCCTTCCAACAGGTTGATGATGGCGATTCGCATGGGATGGGAAATGGCACGTAGCTTCCCCGCTGCCATCTCAAGCTTACTGATGTTTATGTCCATCTCTGTCATAGCGTGCGTTTGCATGGTCACAAAATTAGCAATATTGAAATATTGTAAACAATTATATATTTAGATATGATAGTTAATTGGCTATTTATAAGTCGTCTAAATAAATAATGGGGTAAAGGAAAAAGTCTTCCCGTCAAACAATCCTTTATCGCTAAGTTTTAATTCCGGGATTACCAGCAGGGCCATAAAAGAGAGGGTCATAAAAGGGGCTTCAAGTGTTGATCCGAGGGCTTTTGCTTCCTCATCCATTCGTTTATATTGGTGGGCAACCCGGTATCCATCATCGGCAGACATCAGCCCTGCAACAGGTAGCGGAAGGATACCGGAGTTCCTGTCACTTGCAAACGAAATTCCCCCCTTTTGCTCAATGATCAGGTTTATGGCTTTCGTAATGTGCTCATCCTCAACTCCGACAGCTACAATATTATGGCTGTCGTGTGCCACACTGGAGGCTATGGCTCCGGTTTTCAAACCGAAATTCCGGATGAAAGCAATGGCAGGCTTTGATTCCTGATAGCGATTCAATACAACGATTTTGAGTATGTCACGGTTCGGATCGCTGATAGCATGGCCTCCTGATACTTTGGGCGTCACATGCTCTGTACCGGTAATCAGTTCCCCATTGAAAGCAGTGATCACCTTCATCTTTTCGCCTGCAGGTTGCAAAGCAAGTTGTTCCACCCGAAGTTTTTTTGCATTGAAGATATTTGGCATTTCTACTTTGACGGGATGGATCCGTGATTTCCCATTTTCAGCCACGCGTTCTCCGTTAATATAAGTTTGCAGTACATTGAAATCTTTCAATGTATCAACTACGATCATGTCGGCCGGTTCACCAGGGCGCAGTGTGCCCACATCAAGGTTGTAATGGCGGATGGGATTCAGGATCACACTTTGTAATACCTGCAGTGGGTCAAAACCTTTCCGGATGGCCCGGATGATCATTTTATTGATATGCCCTTCCACCAATTCATCGGGATGCTTGTCATCAGAACAGAACAAGACATACTCAGGATAATCTTTCATAAGGCCGATCAGGGCATCAAAATTACGTGCTGCGCTGCCTTCCCTGATCTGTATCTTCATGCCGTATTTTATTTTGTCAAGCGCCTCTTCCATGGTAAAGCACTCGTGATCTGTAGAAATCCCGGCTTCGATGTATTTCTTAGCCTTTTCCCCTGTCAGTCCCGGGGCATGACCATCCGCGGGCTTGTTATATTTTCTTGCCAGCGCAAGTTTTTCCATTTCGAATGTATCCCGGTTGATCACATCGGGATACTTCATCATTTCCGACAGATCTTTAATATCAGCCTGGCTTAGTCAATGATCCAGTTCTTCCAGTACGTTCTTCTGTCCGGCAGTTTAACACGGGGTTGCAGG
>JARRQC010000238.1:0-9847 GCA_037382165.1 bacterium
CCCGTACTGAACCTTTTCAGTAAAGAAGTTCAGTCTTTCATGCCCGTACTGGGCAGGGATACGCTTTCCATCGACTTAAATGATGTCATGCCTGCTGCTGCCAATGGACAGGTAAAGGCGTTATTCCTGCGTAAGGATACAGATCGATATGGTTACTATGATAAAATCAACAGTACACTGATCATCAGCGGAGGAAAACGATCAGGCGATGCTTCATTGCACAATACGGCAGCCATCGAAACCTGGCGTCACGGGGGACAGGTCTACTTGTTGGAAGCAGAGGAAATGCCGGTGCCGGGTACCTTTGTGAATGCCGTTTTAAGATAGGTCGGATGTTGGAAGGTTTGGAATAGGTTTTGGAAAAAGATAAACCGGAAATATGAGTAAGTTATAAAACCACCTTCTCCGGCCAGGGATCGCTGCCGGCCGTTCCCCAAAGTTTGCTGATGTAATCAATAGAGAAGAAATCTTCGAATGCATGCAACCAGTAGGTGCCTTTGTCTGTAAGGCGGATGGTGCCGTTTTTTTCGCTTTTCAAATAGCCTATTGAGGAAAGCATGCGGATAAACCTGCCATATTTTGACTCGATAGGAATCCCGAAACGTTGCCGGAAATCCGCTTTTTGAAAACGGGTTTCATAAAACCGCCAGTAGAGCCATCCCGCCATCTGCATTTTTTCTGTCAGGTCTACCGACAGGGCAATGGGTGATCTGCCACTCAGCAGGGCATTCGTATAGGCAGAGACGCTGAAGGTATTCACATAAAAAATATCCTTCAGGTAAGTTCCCCCGCTGGCTCCCAGCCCCAGGTACATGGGAACGGTAACGGAGCAATATTTATCCGTCCCTTTCCTGGTGAATGCCCAGACGGACGATCGTTCAAAACCGGAACCGTAAAATATATCTTCCAGTATTTTCAGCATTTTTCTGCGGCGAAGAAGGGATTTCAGGATTTGACCGTCAGACTGCCTGGATTTACCCATCCGGGTATAGGGGAAGTAGAAGAGGGGATAGGTAGCCGCCTGGTGGATGCCCAATTCGATCATTTCCCGTCCTGCTGCCTCCGTTTCCTGTGCTGTCTGACCGGGAAGGTCAAAAATGTAGTCAATGTTCACACAATCGAAATCCATCGCCACTGCCCGGGAAACGCGCTTTTTCATTCCGTTCACGTCATAGGGACGTTCCAGGGTCAGCAGGTGCTTATCCTGGAAGGCCTCCACACCGATACTCAGGTAATCCACACCCATATAGCTCATCAGCCTGAGCCTTTCGTGTGTGAGATGGTTCGGATGGCTCTCCATGTGGATACCACAGGAGATGTTAAATCTTTTACAGATCTGTTCAATGATCTTTTCAAGGCCTTTTCCCACAAGCGTGGTGGGCGTTCCGCCGCCAATATAGAAACTGGTGATGGGCTTATCCCCCCATAATGCTGCGTAGTGGTCGATCTCCCTTGTCAGGGCTTCCAGGTAACCGGCAGCGGCACTTTCGGTGAATTTTTCCTTATTGTAGGGACAATAGGGGCAGATCTTGTCACAGAACGGAATGTGCATGTAGATGCCCGCCGATTCGATGTCATGAAAATGGGCAGACAGTTTTTCATTTGAAGGGATATTGTCAATAAAAGCCACCTCATCGCTTCCTGTGAAATGCTTTCCCAGTCTCTTTCTGAGGATTTCCTTAGTCATCGGTTGGCTGTTGATGGTGATCGTCAGAAAGTACAGCATGTCCGCAATGCGCTGCTGCATATTGATAAAAAAGTTGCTGAGGGGTGCTCCCCCCAACCGACACTGTTGGTAATATTCCAGCATCGTGGTGTCGTTGCGGGAGCTCACTTTGTAATATCCTGAAGAGGAGATCATGACAGGCATGACCGTGAGGTTGTTCACGCTTGTCAGCAGGGTGAAATCTACCCGTTGTTTTACAGTGTCGAGTTCCCGCTGCCATTCCGATTCATTACGGAACAGATAGTATTTGCGGTATACATAGACAATCCTGTTCCAGTCGGGTCCCGTATCTTCCAGGATCACCGCACGGGCATCCGGTGCCAGCACCCTGATATGATCATATTCAAAACACAGGTTCAGTATACAGGCAGGATCTGCGGTCAATTTGAAACTGCCCTTAAAATAATAACCGGTATCCGAGCGGCTAAAATCACAGCTGATATCGTCCTTTTTCTGGGCACAGACAGTCATTGCTGTACTGTTCATCAAAAAGATGATGAATACCAGCCATTTGAACTGCAGGGTGTTCATGTTTTACTTTCTAAAAATATTTCAGCGCATTCCACAATGCGCCGGATTTCAGTTTCAAAGCCTGGTCGATTTCCGCATAGCTCAGGTAACCGCAGTCATGGCAAACCGAGCCATTCCTATTCTCCCGGCAGCAGCTATAGTATTTTCCCCCTTCATAGATGCGGCAGATCTCCAGCTTTTTCTTCCAGTCATTTCGGATAGCCGACCGGAGTCCGGAAGTTGAATTGAGGATATGGTAGCTTTTCTTCAGCTCAAGCAAGCTTTTGATTATCAGCTTTTTCCAGTCAGGATCAAGAAATAGTTCATCGTAACCATAATAGGGTGTATGAAAATAAAAGAAAGTGCCCCTGATCTGCGGGATATTACTGACATAGCTGCAGAAGTCCTCAATTTCCTGACAGTTCAGGGAGTTGATGGTATAGTTGACAAAGATGGCCCGATGATGGGATGACCTGACATTGTTAATGATCCTGTCATAGGATTTTCCCCTTAAGCGGTCATGGGTTTCCCGCAGCCCGTCAATACTGACGAATACGGTATCAGCTTTCGTTTCAATCGGACGGGTGCCATTGGTATAGATGATCACCGCCAGGTAACCTTTTTGTTTAGCATACATTACAATATCTTCCATCCGGTGTTCTTCATCATGCCAAATAAAGGGTTCGCCTCCTTCAAGGTATAGACATCTTCCGCCTTCCTCATAAAATTCGTCAATTACCCTGACCGTTTCCGAATAACTCATTTTGGCTTCAGGTCTGTCAACGATGGTGCAGTGCCGGCACCTGAGATTGCAATTGTTGTGCAATACCAGGCCACAGATGATCGGCTTTGGGTTTTTGCTTAGCCAGTATTGGATGAAATAACTTATGCCAAACAGCAGCTGCTTCATTATTCAGGATGTTTGTTTCACGGCGGATGCGCTCATACGACTTATCAATCCAAATGGCAGGAGCCTTGAAGTAAATACCTGGAGTTTGTTGGTCATTCCCGGGATAACGATACGCCTGCCTTTCATAAAAGCTTTATAACCCGACCTGGCTACAATAGCAGGTTCCATTAATGGAACCATGATGCAGGTCCGGGCACGAAGGAACCTGTGGAGCCCACGTTCAGTATGCCACCTGCCCCGGCTTTAATCATTCCCGGGAGGAACAATTTGGTTAACCGGGTATGGTTCAGGCACTGGATATGTATGAGTTGCGCTTCAGCTTCCCAGTCTGTTTCGGTAAACGGGCCATGAACATAGAAGCCTGCATTGTTGACCAGGTATTTCAAATATCCTTCTTTTGAGGACACCCTTTCATAGATCAATTTCGGTGCATTCAATAGACTAATGTCTAAAGGCATAACCACTGCCTTTACCCTGAAATCAGATTCAAGTTCAGTGGCCAGGCGATCAAGAAGATCCTCCCGGCGTCCTACCAACACCAGATCATGACCGTCCGCGGCGAATAACCGTGCAAGTTCGCTCCCAATTCCGCTGGAAGCGCCTGTTATCAATGCATAACCCATAAGGATTATCGTTGGGAGAAGTTAAATATACGTAAATCGAAGGAAAAATGAAAGTTGTAGGGTACCCAACTTGGCGGGAAATCTATCCGCTTTAAATGGAAAGAGGAATTTTGATATTAAACCGTGCACCCTTTCCCGGTGCGCTTTGAATATCAATGGTTCCACCCAAGAAATCGACCCTGGAGCGGAGACCATGCAGGCCCATACTTTTATTGTGAGGCAGCTTGTCTTCTTCAAATCCCTTACCGTTGTCTGAAAAGCTGATCTCGAACTCCTCGGTTGATCTCTTCATGGAATAGGTAATTGTTGTAGCTTCTGCATGCTTGATGGTATTGTTTACCAATTCCTGGATGATCCTGTACAACATGATCTCGGTATTCTCGGGTAAGCGCTCTTCAGGGCACTGGAAATCCAATTTGACCTCCATGTTACCAGCTTCACTAATTTCCTCAAGAAGATCTTCGACAGCCTCTTTCAACCCGAATTTTAATAATACCCCGGGAATCATGGCATGCGAAATGCGCCGGACCTCTTTTCCTGCTTTATCCAGTAATTGCTGTGCTTTTAGGAACATTTTGGCTTGTGCCGTATCTACCTCTTCCTTCCCGATGCTCGAGAACTGAATGCTGGCTGTGGAAAGCAATACCCCGATCCCATCGTGCAATTCCTGGGCAATCCGTTTACGTTCCTCTTCCTGCCCAAGGATGACTGACTGTGCGGCCAGTATCTTTTTTTCGTCTTCCAGCTGTTTAATGCGCTGCTCGGATATGATCCTGTTTTTCCTGAGTTTCATGATGTAATAAACAGCGATCCAGAATAGGGTCAGAATGACCAGGACACCGATGATATAAGCTGTGTTTCTCTGACTTCTCAAATGAGCCTGTTTCAACGCAGCAATATTGTTCTGGTCTTCCAGGTACCTGACCTTATAGATCGTCTGGTTCCTTGCTATGGCCTCAGCGCTGGCTTCACTGTAAATGATCATCTTCACGGAGTCATGAAGCATCAGGTAATTGTAAGCGTCCTTGAATGCGTTTGTTTTGTAATTCAGTTCAGCAAGATTACCGTAGGCATTGCTGATATCCTCGTTCAGGTTCGCTTCCAGGGCAAGTTTGAGACTCTTTTTATAATTTCTTTCGGCTTTCTGAAATTCTTTGTTAGCAGAGTAACACGTCCCCAGGTTGTTAAGTGCCCTGATCTTCTGGTGGATATAGCCCATTTTGTCAGCCAGGTCCACACTTTTTCCGGCATAGTATATAGCGTTATCAAAATCTTCGAGATACCTGTAAACCAGTGAAATATTTGAGTAGGTCATGGCAAGTTCCATATTGTATCCAGCTTGCTCATAATGATCGATCACCTGAAGGAAGAGATCTCTCGATGTCTCCAGTTCATCCTTACGGAAATAGGTTATCGCCTGGTTGTTTAATGATTTATAGGCCAGTTCAGGAAGCCCGTTCTCCATGCTGATTATGTAGGAGTGATGGTAACAGGCAGCCGCAGTATCAAACATTTTGAGTTTTTCGTAAGCATTTCCCAGGTTGACCAGCCCGCTGACCAGTTTTACCGGATCATCTGAATCTTTCACCAGCCAATAGGACCTTAGTGCATATTCCAGCGCTTTGTCATAATTACCCCAGTTTTTGTGGAGGATAGCCAGGTTCGAGAGCACAGAGTAAATGCCTGATTTGTTATCATTCTTTTCGTAATTTTCAAGGGCAAGAGAGAAAAGTACTTCTGCCGAATCGGCCATTCCGGAACGAGACAAGGCCAATCCCAGGTGATTGTCAGCCAATGCCCGAATGGTGTCATTGTCCATTTCATAGGCATCATTTCTTGCCTTGATAAGCATCGAAAGAGACAAACGGGTACTGTCGATCTTCCATAAAACCGTTCCCTTTTTGCAGGTGTAATGGATCATGTTTTCAGGATCTTCGATAGCGATAGCCAAACGGCAGGCGGAATCATAACAGGCAATGGCACTGTCAAACTGTGTTTTGTTGTTGTAGTCTTCGGCCAAACGAGCGAACTCAAGCATGCGCGCGCGGATATCTTCCTTCCCATCACCATAGGCATGCTGATAGCTGATCAGCCATAAAATAGTAATCACGAAACAGTATTTGGCAGGGTTAAAGAGCATTTGCCCGGGTATTTTATAAGCGGGATGATGCGCTATGGTAAATGTCATTCACCAAATCAAAACCTACATGTTGGGTGCATCCGCCGTTGTCATGGAGTCATTGTCGGCGGTTGGGTTATGGAGCAGTATCAGGGTGGTGATATGATCCGGATGTTTGTCGTCATCCCAGTCCTTTTCCAGTTTCAGGTGATGTGTGTATTTTTTCAGTTTCAGCTTATCCCTTGGGGTCGTCGTGTCTTCTTTGACTTTGTAAATACACAGGGCATAGCCGTCACCGATGCGGTCGTAAGCAGGATTGAGACTTTGGTTGTCGTAAATTTCGGCCTGAAATGTGATGGTGATCTTTTTCCTATCGGCATCCCAGGTGATCGGCATGAATTTTTTCAGATAGGTATTGCTCATGGTTTTAGTATTAAGTGATGTTTAGTATGGGATTATATTGCATAAACAATAAATTATTCAAATCAGAGGGTCTGACAAAGTTCCTCGTTGGATTTAGAAATTCCATCACTAAGCAATCATTTTGGTCGCTGTAAGATACGAATTAAAATGCTGTTTTGCAACTTTTTGCAACAGTTTGTTTTCCGGCTGACCGTATCTGATGAACGATCTCAATTTCTTGAACGGAAAATTTTAACGGGGTTAAGATCAGCTAAGATAAGCTGGAGAAGGGTGTATTATTTTTTTGATGGATTTTCATAATACTGCAGCATCCTTTCCAGTTTTTCGATCCGGTCCAGCAAATCCATAGCCAGCCCGACCCCGGGAAGGGTGAGGTCAAAATCACGCTGCAGACGCTTTATCCTTTTCAGCCTTTCCACGGTGGTGAAGGAAAAGCGCCATTCCACCTTCGATTGGCCGAGCGGTTCCACAATACCTTCATTAACCATATCTATGACGGTTTCCTGCTGTAATTCACAATAGTTACAAAGCTGTACCAGGTTGATGTCGTCCTCCTCATCGATAATGATCCCCTGGTAGATCTTTTCCAGTTCACTGTTCATGGTCTTATCCTCCAAAAGGGCTTCGCGGGTTAAAGTTCAGCTCTTTCATCTCTTCATATATCTTTCTGGCCTTTTCCGTATTGGCAGGCGGTAGCACGATATTTACAATGATATACAAGTCGCCGGGAGTTTTTGCGGGGATTCCTTTTCCTTTTAATCTCAGTTTCTTACCCTGCTGTGAACCGGCAGGTAATTTTAAACGGATATTGCCCCCCGGTGAAGGGAATGTCAGCGTGTGACCCAGGGCAGCTTCCCAGGGTGACACGGGAAGGTCGATATAGATATCTGCACCGTCCACCCTGATATAGGGTTCTTTTTCAAATGTCACACGGATATACATATCCCCTTTTTCTCCCCCTCCGGAACCCGGTCCTCCCCATGACCATCGGCATCCATGGATTGCATGTTAAAGCTGATCCGCCGGGTAGATCCCCGGAAAGCGTCGCTGATCGGGATGGTGATCGATGCATTGACATCTTCCCCTTTTCTCCTGGCGCTCCTCCGGGTTCGCCTCCCACCGCCTCTCATACCCCCGAAAAGCATTTCAAAGAAATCGCTGAACTCACCTTCCTGCTCAAAGCCCTCGCCGAAATGGAACCCTCCTTGACCACCAAATCCACGCGATTGTTGCTGCTGTTCATATTGCTTTCTGAATTCTTCCTGTTGTTTGCCGGTTTTCCAGTCTTTCCCATATTGGTCATACAATTTGCGCTTTTCCGGGTCCTTGAGTACTTCGTAGGCCTCACCGATCTCTTTAAACTTCTTCTCAGCATCTGCCGACTTGTTGACATCGGGATGGAACTTTCTTGCCAGTTTACGGTATTCTTTCTTGATCTGGTCAGCGGTCGCATTCTTGCTGACGCCCAGTATTTTATAATAATCTTTGAATTCCATATACGGGTTTGGAAGATCTTTTCTGTAAAGTTAAAATTTTCTTACGAAATGCAGGGTCCTGGATAAGGGGAGTTGGGAATGAGGAATGAGAAAATGGGCAGGCGGTTATTGGTGGTCATTCATGGTCATTCAATAATTTTTAGGCATATTTCATATCACCATGCCCCCCACATTAAAAATATCAAATCTAAAATCGAGACGTTTATTGGTGGCCCAGAGATTTAAGCCAGCTTCTCCTTTATCTCATGTCTCCACCCTCCGCCAAGGATTCGTCGGGCAGGCAGGTCTCAGGTCTTGACGCTAATTCTACCAGAACACCGCATAAAGCACCACCAGGATGATCATGATCGCATAAGCGGCCAGGTTGAATACTTTTCCCGTTTTGAACATTTCATTTGTCAGGCGGATACCCTTGGGATCATCAACATCCTTGCTGGTGGAAAGGCTGACAAAAACAATGACCGCCAGGGTGATGAGGAAGGTGTAAAACATCTGGTCCATCCAGGGTAATTCCAATGACTCCGCTTTGAGTACAAAAGCCACGGGGATGGAAGACAGTATCCCGACGATCGCCCCTTTGTTGGTGGCTTTCTTATAAAAAAGTCCCAGCATGAAGACAGCCAGGATACCCGGGCTGACAAGTCCTGTATACTCCTGAATGTATTGAAAAGCCTGCTCAATGCTGCCCAATGCAGGTGCAACGAGGATGGCGATGACCAGTGCGACGGCACCGGTGATCCTGCCAATAAGTACATCCTTATTCCGGCCACCTTTTTTCTCGAGATAAGGCTTATAGATGTCCATGGTAAAGATGGTTGAGGTGGAATTCACCATCGAGGCTAAGGAGGAAACGATGGCGGCAGCCAGGGCAGCGACAACGAGTCCTTTGAGACCTGTTGGAATAAAAGTGCTGATAAGCCACGGATAGGCTTTGTCGTAATTCATCCCCCCATCGGCTTTGATAAATGCCTGTGTGGCCCCTTCAATAGTGGCCGTCCCTTCAGGCTGTGAAAACATGACCCAGGCGACGATCCCGGGGATCACAACAAACAGGGGGATGATCAGTTTGAGAAAAGCGGCGAAGACAATTCCCCGCTGTGATTCTTTCAGGCTTTTCGCCGCAAGTGTCCGCTGGATGATATACTGGTTGAAACCCCAGTAATACAGGTTCGCAATCCACATGCCCCCTATCAATACAGCAATACCAGGCAGGTTCATGAATTCGGGGTTGTCCTTTTTCAGGATCATGTGAAACCGGTCCTCGGCGGTTTCATAGACATGTTCGAGGCCTTCAAATATACCTCCGTCAGGGGTCACATAGTGAAGGGCGATCAGGGTGGTGATGAATCCGCCAAGTACCAGCAGGGTTACCTGGATCACATCGGTCCAGGCAACGGCAGCCAGTCCACCGTAAAGTGAATAAGCAGCGGCAAACAAGGCCAGGGCAATAATAGCCGGAAAGATCATCGATCCGTCACCGTTACCCAGTATGGTGTCCAGTGCCTTACCACCAAGGAAAAGTACAGAAGTCAGGTTGACAAAGATGAAAAGCCCGATCCAGAATATGGCGAGTATGGTCTTCAGGTTGGTGCTGAATCGCTGTTCGATGAATTCAGGAATGGTATAAAGTCCCTTATTAATGAATATGGGCAGGAAATATTTACCCACAATGATGAGGGTCAGCGCTGCCATCCACTCGTAGGAAGCAATGGCCAATCCAAGTGCCATGCCCGATCCCGACATGCCTATCATCTGCTCTGCAGAAATGTTTGCCGCAATAAGGGAGGCCCCGATAGCCCACCAGGGAAGGGATTTGCTGGCCAGAAAGTAATCTTCCGCCGATTTTTGAACGCCTTTTTTACCACGGGATACCCAGAGTCCGACCGAAAGGATGACGGCGCCGTAAATGCCGAATATCAGGTAATCGATATAAGTAAAGCTGCTATTCATAAGGTTGAATTTTACTGTAAAATAAATTAAAAAACACGTCCCCGGTAGACCATCTGCCTATATTTTCATTCATTTCAAACCGGGTTCAGG
>JARRQC010000239.1:0-7330 GCA_037382165.1 bacterium
TGAAAAAGTTTACTGAAACTCAATTCAGTAAACTTTTTCACAAATTATTATTTTGAAAGTTTAAAATTACAACACCCTAATAGTGTTTAAATACGCTGATAGTTAGGAGTATAACTACCCTAATAACTAACTATTTGTGCATAAGGAGTTTTTTAATCAATACAGTACCATCAGAATGCCTGAGTACACATAAATTCAATCCAGGTGATAAATCCTTTGCATCTACCCGAATTTCGTATTTAGTAGCTAACTCTGCATCTCCGTCGTAAATTTCTTTAAGCATTCTACCCGTAAAGTCATAAAGCTGTACAGTAATTTTACCCTCTCTTCCATTAGTAAATTCAATTGTTGTTGACACACTAAATGGATTTGGATATGCACTTAAAGTTGTTTCATAATTATTATCTGTAAGAGAAATAAAATCTGACTTAGCATCACTGCAAGTATGATCCGTTCCGCAAGCAGCCAACATGTCTCCATGAGCCAAATGCGTTTCTACTGCATTTACACTTACGCAAAGCGTTTGTGTGTTGAGCGGGTCTTCCTCCGGCACATGGCATATTTCAACCTTGTCGAGGTTATTACCACAACGTATGTCAATTACACAAATTTTCACACTATCTGTTTCAACGCAACCGTTGGCATCTGTAATTGTTACCGTATAAGTTGTTGTTGTATTCCCCGGACACACCTGATGCGATTGTGCTCCACCATCATCCCAGGTAATTGTATAGGGTGGTACTCCGCCGCCTTCCCCTGACCAGGCTATGTCAGCACATTCAGCAGGCGGATATCCGTAATAGACAGTTTGATTTTCTCCTGCATCTATAGTTAATGGATCTGGTTCGGTGAGTGTAACATTATTTGTCGCTTCACACCCATTTGCATCCGTAACAACAACAGTATAATTTAGTGCCATCAGGCCTGTAGCCACTTTTGTTGTCTGACCATTTGGATCGTTCCAACTATAAGAATATGGTGGCGTTCCCCCCACTGGAAAAGCTTCGGCAACCCCATCGCTGCCGCCGTTGCATGAAACATCAAATCCATTGTAATCAGAGGTCGCATCCACTGAAGTGCTAAGTACAGGAGGAACTGGTACTGTAACAGTGAAGCTAGGTCCTTGACAGGAACCCTGCTCGCTGTAGGCTGTTACCGTATAAACGGCAGAAGCAGCAGAACCTGTAAGATTGATCAATGTTTCATTAATATAATCTCCCGAACCATTACCGGAGCCATTTGTCAGACCATTGTAGTTGACTGTCCAGGTGAAGTTGGAAGGTACGCCGTTAGTGACGTTATTTTGCAGATTGATGCTAAAAGGGTCTCCTGAGCAGCCGACAGAGAGGTCTGTACTGTTTGATACAGTTGGCCTTGGGTTGATGACCTTGGATATCGAAAAGGCAGGTAAAAGGCAACCGTCATATTCCACACGGGTAAATGTATAGGTCACAGTCAAAGGGACTGTGGTATTGTTATAGAGTGTTTCGTTGATACTCGTTCCGCAACTATTGCCCAAGCAGTCGCCATTACCCCCGGTAATACCGGCGGGGTAGGAGGCAAACCATCTGTAGATTGGCGTTACAAAGTTGGCGGTCCTGTAGCTTTGCAGGTCAATGCTGAAGGCAACACCTGAGCAAACTGCAGGACTTGTGTTTGTAGTGTTAAAGGTGGGTCCGCCAGGGTTCCCGACACCAACCGCATACCAGGCATTTTTGACCTGGAGAACCTGGTTGGAACAAGGACCGTAGAGATCTTCTGCGGCGGCAATTGCACCTGCACGTGCAGAAGCGTAGTTGGAACCGGAGGTCAGCTTGACTACGTTGTTGCGGTAAGCGATGGCCCGGGCAGCGTTGAAGCCGATTCCGGTAACTGAAAAGGCATCCCCGTTGTCATTGGTGCCGGTAGTCACGGTCCCGTTACCTACTCCCAGCAGGTAAAACCAGTAATTTTGAACACCGGAGTTAGAGTGAACGCCCCCGTTGTCAGGTTGGCCGGCCCCGGTAGTTTTCCAGAAAGTCCCCAGATAGGTGTCAGGGTCATTTCCTGCATTGGGATTAGACATGGATCGAATGGCACCACTTGTCCGATCAGCCCCTACCAACCAGTCGTTGGACCCAAACGTATTACGCTCAATGGCATCCCCAAAGATGTCGCTGAAGGATTCGTTCAATGCGCCAGATTCGTCCTGGTAAACCAATTGCGAAGAAGAACCGGTAACAGCGTGGGTGTATTCGTGGCCGATGATGTCCAGAGCGCCCCAGGTGTCACCCAGGGTACCACCTGAGCCAAAACCCACCTTCATTGTTCCTCCGCTAAATGACATGGAGGCATTGTCGGTGTAGTAGCAAGGATTAGGTGGTGGATTACAGGCAAATACAGCGTTGATGTATCCCTCTACGTCTCCATTGGCGTTGTCATAAGAGTTACGGCTGTGGACATTGAGGTAGTAGCTATAGGATTGCTTGACATGCCAGAGAACGGTGCCTCCAAATTTTTCATTGTTGTTGCCGTTCCAGGTGTTGGTGGTATTCTCAATTTCAACCGGACTTGCAGAAGTGGTGCTGCTGTTCCAGTCACGGATTCGGATGCTGGCGCTTTGGCAATCATCTTTCAGCCGATAGTCATTGGCTGTGTACTTATCCGTATAGATAGTTCTGTTACCCCCTCTGTAAATGTCTGTGACACTTGCAGATGAGCAGTCGGATTCCAGTGGGACGCTGTTCAGAATATTTCCTGAAAGTGCATCTACCAATACCCGTTGGGCGCCCAAACCGTCTTCAGCGTAAATGTCAAAGCGGTAGGCAAGCCTGAATTCACCCGGACCGGAGGCGTTACGTACTCTGCCCCAATACAACTCACCTTTGGGGTAGTAGGTAGCATTCACGTCATTGGATTTCTGCTTGATCTCACTTTCCCAGAAAGGATTTTCCCACATATAGTTGGAGGCTCCCACATAGGAAAGGGCATGCTGAAGAGCCTGTGCCTCAGAAATTGCCGGGGTTTCGGAAAGATCGGGCAAATTATAGGTGTCCCCGTTAAAGGAAACCACCTTCCCGTCTTTCACCTCAACGTGTATAGTTGCCATGTCAACCGGAATTCCCTTTTTGATTTGTGAATAGCGGAAATGAGTAATTCCCAGTTCATCGCGTTCCTGGGTCAGGACCTGAAAGTCCACATCTGATTCCAGGTTAAGGGACTGCCTTAACCATGGGAAGAATTCCGACTGAGGAATTGCTTTTTCTTCTTCAAAGATCACAAACGCTGGTAATGGTGAATACTGGCTTTCCAAAACATATCTGGCGCCAGGGACTAATTCTGCTGCCTGTTCGCTATAATGCTCCATTGGTTGCTTCGCATCTTGAGCGAAAGAAGGCCCTGTCATACACATCAGGATAATTGAAAATAAACTAAATTTCAAAAATCCTTTTAAGTAATAATGCTTCATAATTGTATTTTATTGATTATTTAATTGATTAGAAATGTAAAATGAAATTCTAAAAAGAAATTTTAGAGGGTAATCTTACTATTTTGCCAAACTTACACAATGAATTGTTAAACGATTGTTAAACAAATGTTAATGAAATGTCAAAACTGTGACTGAAAAGTAATTGACGAAATGAAGGAATGGTTAATTTGTTGGTCTCTAAAAGTAAAAACCACCTTCAAAATATTGGTGGTGGCTTTTTCTATCCGCTCCCCCTCTTGGATCCCGCACCTGCGGGAGACCCCCTGATTAATCCCTATTCTATGGGAGTACTCTAACTAACGGAGCTAAGATCCCGGTGAACTCATCTCCCTCAATTATCCTTTCAATGAATACCCTGCTCTTTTGTTTCTTAATGAACTTTTCAATCTTCACGGCAGCTCTCCGGTCAGTGCCGCATGCAAATACAGCCGCCGGCTGCCAAGGTTTATGCTTGCTGGTGTAAGTAATTCGTTCCGTAGTGCGGTATTATGTTGGTCCAACCGTTTTTATAATCTCTCGTGTATACAATGTAATATTTGTAGTCTGATAAGGAATGAAGTATGTAGATATGGTACATCTTGTAGAATAAAAAAAGGCCACCAGTGCCTGGTGACCTTGAATTGGGCTCCCCCTCTAGGACTTGAACCTAGGACCCTCTGATTAACAGTCAGATGCTCTAACCAACTGAGCTAAGGAGGAATGTTCGATAAAATCGAGGCGCAAAATTAATCATTTTTTTATAATGCAATCTTTTTTTAGCGATTTTTCAAATAGCGGGTGTCGTCTGATAGTAACCACTTACTCCAAAAACCACAATTTCCTTTACTTTTGCCGCCTTAATAAACACTATCATGGCAAAAGTTTTGGGTGTCGGCAATGCATTGGTCGACCTGTTGATCCACCTTGAAAATGATAACCTGCTGCTGGAACTCAACCTTCCCAAAGGCAGTATGACACTCGTGGATGAAATCACAAGGGCCCTCATCGATGAAAAGACAAAATTCTTAAAAAGAGAAATGGCCTCAGGAGGTTCAGCAGCCAATACCATACATGGGCTGGCCAGCCTGGGTGTTGAAACGGCTTTCATCGGATCCATCGGAAATGACGCTATAGGTACATTCTTCTACCAGGATATGATCAACAGCCACATCCGTCCTGTTTTAAAACGCCACCAATCACCAAGCGGACTGGCCAGCACCCTGATCAGCCTGGATGGCGAGCGTACTTTCGGTACCTACCTTGGTGCCGCCATTGAACTCTCAGCCGATGACCTCACACCTGATCAATTCGAAGGCTACGATATTGTCCATGTCGAAGGCTACATTGTTCAAAATCATCTTTTGCTGGAGACCATCCTCAGTTTCGCCAGGCAGGCAGGTGCGAAAATCTCCATCGACCTGGCGAGTTACAACGTGGTGGAAGCCAATTTGGAATTCCTGCGGCAAATGGTTACGCAATATGTGGATATCATCTTCGCCAATGAAGAAGAGGCCAGGGCTTTTACCGGCAAAGAACCCGAAGAGGCACTGCATGATCTTAAGATGATGGCTGATATTGCAGTGGTTAAAATAGGCAGCAAAGGCTCTCTTGTCAAACCCGCTGAGGCCGTGATGGTGGTTGAACCCATAGTTGCCAACCCGGTGGATACCACAGGTGCAGGAGACCTCTATGCCGCTGGTTTTCTTTATGGCCTGCTGATGGATCTGGGTTTTGAAAAAGCAGGGTATATCGCCTCCCTTTTGGGCGGGACCGTGATCAATCAGCCAGGTGCCAAAATCAGACCCACTGATTGGGACAGGATCAGGAAAGAGGTGAATGGGCTACCCTTCTTGTAATCAGTATAAATTGCCCGGCAGTTTAAATTTTTACAACTATTTTACTACATTTGCGCTCCCACGAAAAAATAGTGCTAATCAATTAAGAATTTGAATATTATGAAGGTTTTTGAAACGAAGGATATCCGGAATATCGCATTGATAGGCGGAGCAAAGTCGGGAAAGACAACCATGGGAGAATCCATGTTGTTTGAAGGCAAAATGATCAACCGGAGAGGGGCAATTGAAGATAAAAATACGGTTTCAGATTATCGGGATATTGAACTGGAAAAGGAACATTCTGTCCATTCCACCCTGATGCATACAATCTATAAGAATACCAAAATTAACATCATAGATACCCCTGGATTTTCTGATTTCGTGGGGGAAACCATTGCTGCATTGAATGTGGCAGATACTGCCCTGTTTATGATCAACGGGCAGGCCGGCGTGGAAGCAACTTCTGAAACAGCCTGGCGCCAGACCCAGGAAGCCAACTGCCCGGTTGTGTTTTCTGTCAACCAGCTGGATCATCATGGAGCCAATTTCGATGAGACTATCCGTGCACTGAAGGATTATTTTGGTGATAAGGTAACGGTAGTTCAGTATCCCGTCAATGCAGGGGAGGGATTCAATACCGTGATCGACCTGATGTTGATGAAACAACTGAAATTCAAAGAAGGTGGCGGCGAACCGGAAATTTCGGACATCCCGGATTCTGAAAAGGACAAAGCCGAAGAATTGCACCTTGTACTTATCGAGAATGCTGCGGAAGGAGATGAGTCGCTGATGGAAAAATATTTTGAAAATGACACGCTGACCATCGAAGAAATGCGTAAAGGCGTGGAACTGGGCATGATCAGCCGCAGCATTTTCCCCGTATTGTGCTCTTCCGCCAAGCATGGTGTTGGCACAGCCCGCATTCTTGATTTTGTTGTTAACTCCTGCCCGCCGCCTGATGATATGCCGGAAAGGATGGCAGGCAAAAAGGCATTCAAATGTGATGCCAATGATACCACGGCTGCTTTTGTCTTTAAAACATCCATTGAACAACACCTAGGTGAGGTCTCCTACTTTAAACTTTACGGCGGAACACTGAAAGAAGGCCTGGATGTCATCAATCCCAGGAATGACAGCAAGGAGCGTATATCACAACTGTTCCTGCTCAACGGTAAGAACAGGGAAAAAGTCGACCAGGTCAATGCCGGTGATATTGCTGTCACCATTAAATTGAAAGATGTTCGTACCGGCGATTCACTGACTGACCTCAAGAATGGGGCTGCCGGATTCGAGCATTTTGTCATTCCGAATCCGCTGTATACCATAGCGATAAAGGCAGAAAATTCAGCTGATGACGAAAAGATGGGCGCGGTACTGAATGAAATGCACAAAACCGACCCGACCATTGAGGTAGAGTTTTCCCGTGAACTGAAGCAGATGCTGATCAAAACACAGGGCGAATTCCATATCAATACCATCAAATGGTACCTCAACAAAGTACATAAAATCGATATTGAAATCTTTCCCCCGAAAATACCTTACCGGGAAACCATAACCAAGCCCGCACGAGCCGATTACAGGCACAAGAAACAATCCGGCGGATCGGGACAGTTTGGTGAAGTACACCTGATGATTCAGCCCTATGTGGAAGGATATAAAGACCCGGGCGATTTTCCGGTACGTGGGACAGAAGAACATAAATTGCCCTGGGGTGGTAAATTGATCTTCAACAATTGTATTGTCGGAGGTGCCATCGATGCCAGGTTCATGCCCGCCATCCTGAAAGGGATTATGGAACGGATGAATGAAGGACCGCTCACCGGTTCCTATGCACGCGACATCGTGGTCTATATTTATGATGGTAAGATGCACCCCGTGGATTCCAATGAGATCTCATTCAAACTTGCCGGCCGTAACGCGTTCAGCACGGCATTTAAAAATGCAGGTCCCAAGATCATGGAACCCATTTATGATGTGACGGTATGGGTACCCGAGGATATGTTGGGATCGGTCATGACTGACCTGCAGGGACGAAGGGCGATCTTCA
>JARRQC010000240.1:0-4416 GCA_037382165.1 bacterium
ATTTCAACATCATCAAGAAAAGCGGGTCGTGGTTCAGCTATGGTGAAACCAAACTGGGGCAGGGCAGGGACGCCGTGAAATCCCTGCTCAAGGATAATCCCGATCTGGTCGATGAACTGGAATCGAAAATTAAAGAAGCACTGGCTGAAAATTAAGCTGCCCGTCCAATATTTTCCACATGAAAAGAAAGACTTTGCTGCTCCTTTTTGGGGTTTCGGTGTTGATATTATCCCAGGTATCCTGTCAGCAAAACACAAGGAAAAAAACGCAGCAGGAGCAATCCGTGGACTCCCTTGACCTGCTTACCGGGCAAATCAGGGAAGACTCAGCAAATTACCGGCTGTTTTTATCCCGGAGCAGGCTCTACCTCGATGCAGGGGCGGTCAATCCCGCTTTTCGCGAAATAAACAGCGCTCTGTCCCTGAACAAAGAAGATCCTGAAGTTTACAGTATGCTGGCCGACATCTATTTTGTCATTGGCAAATCCGATGATGCCATTGGTGCGTTGAACAAGGCCCTTGAGCTTGCTCCGGACAGGGTCTCCTATGTTGTTAAACTGGCAAGGACACACATGATGCTGAGGAACTACGATTTGGCATACAGGTATATTGAGCGGGCGCTTGCCATGGATTTTCAAAATGCCGAGGCGTATTACCTGAAAGGACTTTATCTGCTTGAGCAGAAGGACACCCTTGGCGCGATCACCCATATGAAAATAGCAGGGAATTACGATACCACCTTCTATGAGACCTATATGCATACAGCCAGCCTTCTGAATAAGCTGAATGACACCTCTTCTATTGAATATTACCAGGCGGCACTTGAGGCCCGGCCCGATGATGAACAGGCACTTTTCCTTATGGGATTGACCTACCAGGACCAGGGCAGGTTTGAAAATGCGCTGGAATGTTATGAGCGTTTGATGGCTGTCGACCCCGGGCTCAAACAGGTGCATTACAACATGGGTTACATCTACCTGGTGGAATATGCAGACTTTCAGAAAGCCGAGGCATCTTTCCGCCAGGCAATCCTCATAGATCCCGGTTATGTCGATGCAGTCTATAACCTGGGAAGAACCTTCGAAGCCATGGGACAATACGAGGAAGCCCGCAGGCAATATCGTATGACACTGGAGATCCGGACGAATTATGACCTCGCCATCGAGGGACTCAACAGGTTGGATCGTTTACAGCAATAATGCCGGCTTAAAATCCTAAAAGACTGCCGACCTGGTAAGTGGTGAAGGCTGCCAGCCATGCGAGGGCTGTCGTGTAGAAGGCCAGGAAAGCAGACCATTTCCATTTTCCCGACTCATGTTTGATGGCTGCGATCACTGCAATGCAGGGAAAGTAAATGAGGATGAAAAGCATATAGGAAAATGCGACAAGCGGGGTAAATACAGCCTGCCCCTTCCTCGGACCCTCCTCATAGGTTTTTTCACGGATCTTGGATACCAGGCTGAGGTTTTCATTCACGCCGGGATCCGTCTGGTAAAGGATCCCCATGGTGCTGATGACGATCTCCTTGGCCGCGGAACCTGCTACCAGGCTGACACCCATTTTCCAGTCGTAACCCAACGGCCTGATGATTGGTTCAATGAATTTTCCCAACTGGCCGATAAAGGAGTTTTCCTGTTTCAGGCGCATCCGTTCAAGTTCCACATTCCGAAGGGCGTCGCTTTTTTCTTCTTTCAGGAGGGAGGTTTCGAATGAATTCAGCCCGGCCGTGTTGATCCTTGCATCATAGCTCCTTTCTATACCGGCAGCTTTCAGGTCATAGGTTTCCTCGATATCCGCGTTCAGAGGGAAATAGCCGAGGGCCCATATGACAAGCGAAGCGACCAGAATGATCGTCCCCATTTTTTTCAGGTATTGCCTTCCCTTGAACCAGGTTTGCTTCATGACCGACCGTGCGGAGGGTACCCTGTAGGGAGGTAATTCCATGACAAAAGGGATGGTCTCCTGCCGGAAGAGTGTTTTTTTCAAAATGAGGGCCACCACAGCCGCGAGGATGATGCCAATCAGATAAATACCGAATAGTATCGTCCCCCTGTAGCTTTCAAAAAAAGCGCTGATCAGCAGGATATAAACAGGATATCTTGCGCTGCAGGACATAAAGGGAAGGATCAGCATGGTGACGAGGCGGTCGTTTTTATTTTCAATCGTACGTGTGGCCATGATGGCCGGCACATTGCACCCGAATCCCATCAGCATGGGAACAAAGGATTTGCCGTGGAGCCCGATCTTGTGCATCAGCTTATCCACGATAAAGGCTACCCGTGCCATATATCCCGTCGCCTCCATAATGGTGATGAAGAAGAAAAGGATGAGGATGTTGGGCAGGAACACGATCACACCACCCACTCCTCCGAGGATACCATCTATGAGGAGGTCTTTCAATATATTGTCGGGAAGTATTCTGGACAATTGGGTGCCGGTCCAGGCTACCGATTGTTCTATCCACTGCATGGGATAATCCCCCAGGATGAAAGTTGCCTGGAAGACACCCCAGATGGCCAGTACGAATATGGGATAGCTGAGAAGTTTGCTGGTCAGCACTCTGTCTATCCTTCGGCTTTTGTTGAGTTTTTCTTCAATAACCGGAGCAGGGGAGAGGGTTTCCTTCAGCGCACCTTCGATAAACCCATATTTGGCATCGGTAATGATGGTTTCCATGGTATCTTTCCTCAACCGCTCAATTTCACGTGCTTCTTCCGATACGATCTCTTTCAGCTTTACTTCATTCTTCCAGCCCGTAATCCGGGAAAGCTCCTTTTTATCTCCCTCCAGCAGTTTAATGGCGATATACCTCGGGGCGACCTTATTGATCACCTGCGGATGATCTTCCGCCCGAATGACATCCTGTATCCGCTCGATGGCTTTCTCTATCAGGTTCCCGTAGTTGATATGAATATGCCTGACCGTCGTTTCCCGGTCTTCATAAACTTCAATGATCTTTTCAAACAATTCAGGAAGTCCTTTGCCACGGGACCCGACAGTGGGAACCATGGGGATACCGATCATGCTGCCCAGGGTTTCATAATCAAAGCGGTCTCCGCCGGATTCGAATTCATCCCACATATTCAGCGCCATGACCACTTTGATATCCATATCGATGAGCTGCGTTGTCAGGTAGAGATTTCTTTCGAGGTTGGCGCTGTCCACTACATTCAGCACTATATCAGGCAGTTCGTTGATCAGGTGTTCGCGTACATAGATTTCCTCGGGCGAATAACTGGTGAGCGAATAGGTGCCGGGGAGGTCTACCAGGTTGAACGTATAGCCGTTTTGGGTAAATTTCGCTTCCTTGGAATCGACGGTCACACCGCCATAATTCCCTACCCTTTCCCTGGACCTTGAAGCATGATTGAACAGGGTGGTTTTGCCGCTGTTCGGATTGCCAACCAGTGCGACATTGATGGTTTTGCTTTTGCTTACCTGGTTAACCTTTACCGATTTATCGATATGCAGGACGCCGTTGTAATGGTTTGTCCCGCGTTTTCCATTGACACCGTTGGTCACCTCGATGAGGCCTGCCTCACTTCTTCGGAGCGAAACCTCGTAACCCAGCACATTGTATTCGATGGGATCCTTGAGCGGGGCATTTTTAATGACAGTGATCTCCTTACCTTCCACAAATCCCATTTCAAGGATCCTTTTACGGAAGGCCCCGCGGCCGCGAACTTTTGAGATGAACGCTTTTTCACCGGTTTTCAGATCGGCAAGTGTCAATGGATTGTTTTATTATGTTGATTTCAGAGCGTATAACATCAGCTGCTCTACATCACAAAAAAACATAAAAATCAACCCGGGTTGAATACCTACAAGTAGGTATTTTACCTGGCTGAACTATCAGAAAAGATCGAGGGAATCAAGGTTTACCTCCTCATCAGGGGTGTTGTTGATATGGTGCAGCCTTGACAGTATGTTGGTCACCCGGTAGCCCCAGGGCTGCAAGGGTATCTTTCTGGTAAAGCAAAACGAAGTCTTTCATATCCTGGTAGATGTCCGAGAGGTTTTCGGCAAGGCTGGCCTTCAGGGGTTCTGTTTCATTGATATGCTGGGGATCGATGATCCAGAACTCATCCGTTGCACCGAATTTATCACGCAGCATTTGAAAGACCCTTTCCCATTCTTCCTCCGTGACAAACCGCTCGTTGGCTTCCGGGTATTCCACTTCAACACCGGGCAATAGTGAGCCTTTCAGGTAGAGGAGGGGCAGGATGGTTCCGGCGAATTTCAAAACACCCTCCATGGATTTATTTTCGGCTGTTTCAAGGTAAACACAATATTCGTTGGCCACGGTAACCATTTCCTTGACCGTATGGTGGGTGGTAATATCTTCGGGTACTTGCATGTTCGGGATACGGATATATTTAGCGGCCACAAAGCTATAAAAAGCACAAAAGCGAACGGA
>JARRQC010000241.1:0-4895 GCA_037382165.1 bacterium
GCCATTTTCACACAAGGAGCGAACGATGGACCGGGTCCATAAATTACTGCCTGATCCTTCTAGCAGGTATCCATGTAAAATTGCAATCATGCTGTTTTAGGCTCTATAATTCAAAATGAAAGGGTTTTCGATGTGTATCACTGAATCATTGCATGACAATTTACAAATAGTAGAACCAACTCCTATTTCAGACATATAAAAACTATACGGGATCGAAATAAATATCTGCTTTTGCATCTGTAACAATAGATCATCCTCCCGCATTTGCCTGAACCTTTACAGGAAGGCTGCAATTGGATCCGGAGTGCATATCAAGTTCAGGGAATACGACGATTCGTAGAACTCCGGGCGGCATTTCGCTCTTTTATCCCTTCCAGTCGACCGAGACAATGATCTCGTTCCTTCTGCCGATGAACTGGTAGGGCGGATTGTAACCCAGGAAGCGAAAGTTCCCGGAATAGCTGATACCTTTCTTCTCCAGTGCCTTCCTCAGTTTATCAGAGTAGCGTGCGATCTTTTCATCGTTTGCATAACCGCCGAATTTCAGCACGGCCACATATTCCGCCTGGCTCTTTTCCAGTTTCACCCTCGAGTCCCTGGGCGTTGGCAGGCTCTGCTCATCGTATTTCGAAGGCATAACAAAGCTCATGGATGACTTGCTGTCGTTGATGTCCATATGCACCGGTGCGGTCATTGAAATCCTGGTATTGGACTCATTTCCGCCAAAGATAAATCCGGCCAGCGCCCGGAATCCGGGTGTGGAAATCTGCCGGTAGGATTTTGCCGAACTATATATGGTGGCCAGCATGGCCGATGGATAGTATCGTATTTCGTATTCTTTTTCGGACTTTACCAGCCTGTATTGCTGTTTCTCTATGGATGATGCCATGATCGTTGTGCTCAGGAGTGCGGGCAGTATTATAATGGGGATGCTTCTAACCAGATCTTGTCGATCTCCAGTCTGAAGCTTTCGTTCTTTTTATTCGAGATCAGGAAGGAGCACTCGCGCAAAAACTCGCCTGGATAGTTAGGCAGGTTAAGCCGCATACCCCTGAAAGTCGGGATCATTTTTTCAAATGGTACTGTTACCTCCTGCCATTCTCCTGTGGTAGGGAATTCGTACTGATAGGAATGTCGCTCATTCAGCTGAGAACGGACCCTGAACTGGTACTTCTTTCCATCTCCCTTAAGCCGGATTTTGAAGGCCGAGTAGCCTTTCGTTTCGAGCCCTTCCATGCGGGTACGAATGGAGGAAAATCCACCATTGTTCTCCAGTGATACCGTACCCTGGAAAATCCCGTGGCCTTCTTCCGACAGTCCGACATTGCCCTGGGATCGGCCTCCCATGACCCCGTCGTCTACCACATACCAGTCGCCCGGTCTGCTCTCAGGTGAGAAATCATATACCTTTTGTGCAATCATTTGCATGCTTATAAAAAAGATCGCTGCTATCACCAATGGTTTCATTGCCTTTGTTTCTTGGTGTACATCGGAACCCGGAATTAGTAAAAAAGTAACAATGAAGAATTTGCATTGTTCAGTCATTACCGGTAACCACCTAATAAAAGATGTGATGCAAACGCCTGAAATGCTTCGGATATATGGGAAGTTAGCTCAGATTCTGCGATCAGGGCTTTCCACAGGTGTAAAATTCAGTCCTGGTTATTTCATCTTCTCAAGTTCTTCCAGCGGTATTGGAGGCTGATTTTTTAATTGTTCCAGACCTTTGAGGAATTGCTCATCCAGGTCAAAAAGTTCCACCATGACATCGGTAACATCAATGAATTCAACTCCTGATCGCTGGTAAACGATATTCCATTTTGAGATAATGAGATCAACGTTAGTTTTTTCTGCGATCTCCGGAATCTTTCCTTCGATCGTCTCCAAAATATTATCCACAGGCCACGTGCTGAAGGCTTGTTTGTGAGCCAACTCCTGCGAGGCTTCACCCATGGTATCCAGTTCCCTGGCACGTTCTACATCCCCGGAGGCCTCCGCTTCTGCATGTTCGGTATGAAGGCCTTCAACATATTTTTTGTGGGCTTCGGAGTTGTAATAAGCAACTGCTATAACGCGTGAATCAAAGGTGCCAACAATTACACTATTATTCTGTGCCTGGCCGAATGCAACTCCTGCAACCAGGAGGAGGGCGGCAATGATGAATAATTTTCTCATGACAAATGTTTTATTGGAATTTGCATCCTCAAGTTACCCCATATCACACAGAAAGTCAATTGTTAAAGCCTTTTACAGTTGCGCGCAACGGTCAGTGTATGCGCCGTTTATTGGCGCGGATTTTGCTTAACAATTGATATGTCAAATAAGTCTGATCCTGGTTTGCAAAAGCTGTGACAAGCTATAATGGCGTATAAATGGTGTTAGCTGTCGTAATCTAAATTCAGTAACAATTTAATCAATCTCAAACTCCAGCGCATACTCCACTGCCTTCTCGAATCCAATGAGGATGCCTTCTTCTTCGAATTGTCTGGCCAGCTCTTCTCCCATTTCTATTTTTGCTTTTTCGATGGTTTGCTCAACGCAATGCACCCAGAAGTCAGGCCACACTTCTTTTTCTATAAAAACACCAAGTTGCTCATACAAAAACATTATTAAACCATGCAGCATAAGAGCGTCCCTGAAGAAAGCTTTTCCTGCCATGGACATGGCCATACCAAACAGTTCAGTAACCGCCTGACCATGGTCTTTGGCTTGTATACAAGCCTTAAGAGCTATCTTGTACCTTTGAAAGGATTCGGAATAATCTTTACGAAGCAAAGCACAATCTGCATGTACATGACGGGCCAAACCTATTTCTCGTTTCATATCGAACTTGATGAACGCTGGCAGAGCGGCCTCGAGAAAAGGTTCCGCTTTATCTGGTTTAAAAGAACAGACGTATCCAAACCCCAGACCATATTTCCCTAGGGCTATAAGTTTTGGATCACCCAGGGATTCGAAAATGGAATATGCCTCCTGATAGTGAAGCATGGATGATTCCATGTCATTATTCATTGCATTAAAGGTGCCAAAAGTATAATGCAGAAGCCCGGTTTCCAGTTTATTTCCCAGGGCCGACCAGATGCTTAAAGCTTCTTCTAAATTGACTGTGGCTTCTCCTGGATGATCAGGATACCTAATTCGGGATATTCGTAAAATAGACAACTTTTAAGATATTTCGGAGGATATTGACCCCTCATGGCCCGGATTATCCAACTTTGATTTTGGATTCCGGGCTTTTTCGTGATTATGTGCTTGATTTCTGATATTTTGGGGATACCTCTCCCGTCCAACCTTCATTTGGTCAGTCATTTAGGCTCTATGCAACCTGCTGCTCTGGGTTTTCCTGCGCTAGACGCTTTGCGATCCTGACAGCATTGGCCGTATGAACGCCAAAGAAGATCCACAGGATTTCGTTCTTCTCGATTCTGGCTTTGATCTTGTCCAGGCTGTAATGCTGTTTTTCTGTGCCGAAGCTACCTTCCATGCGGGTAGCCCGTTCCTTGCGCAGTTCAGCAGCTAGGACTTGCCGCTGATCCTCGTACTTTCCAGCCCGGCCCTTGCGCTTGAAGTTGGTGGCGATTTTATGCTCGGTACACCATTTACGGTTGGTATTGGTGGCATAGATGTCATCTGCAGATATGTGCGTAATCTTGCCAAACAATGACCGGCTATACCATATCGAGTCGATCAACCTGGGCCCTTCATTGAAGGCATTGAAGCTGAGGTGCTCGATGAAGTTGATCCCATCCACTTGGATCATGTTTACCTTGGCCCCGAACTCCACCTTCTTGACCTCTTTTCCCCGAACGATGGGGCGTATGTAACTCTTGGCGATGGAGACGATCCTGTCCGGTACAGTGTGGGTGCCGGTGGTGAACATCTCCTTCTGCTGATCAAGTACCTTGTTGATCACCCGGCGCCTCTGGTTTGCTCATAGATGAGCTTCTCGAGCAGGTACAGCAGACTTCGTGTACGTTTGGTGGTTAGCTTCCAGGGCTTCTTTCGCATACGCATATAGGCAAAATACTTGTCCTTTTGCGCCAGGTACTTTGTCCGGGGCGTTGGGATCTTCAGGTACTTGCAAGTCTGTTTCATCTGGCCGTACATCCAGTCCACACATTCCCAAAGTAGCTTAACGTTGGTCGGGAACCGCATGTAGCTCTCGTAGCAGGTGGCATCCTCCAACACGATGTTCGTTTGCTCCAGATAGGGCTTCCAGGATTTGGCTAGCACGTCCTGGATCTCCCGGATGTTCAGCTTCTTTGCCAGTTCCGTGCGGATCCTGCTGATCACCTTAAAATCCATAAGTTTCTCCGGTCCCAGGAAGATCCCGCAGAACATCTGCCATTGGATATTCCCATTGAGCTGTTCATAAACACGCCGGTCCGACATTCCGCTATAGGACTTCAGGAACATCAGGGCTAGTTTACCCTGAGGACTGAACATGGACTTGCGACCAGAACGGTTCTCTCTCAATTTCAGAGATTTGATAAGCTGATCCCAAGGAATGGCTTGGTAGATTTGACCTAATTCTGATTCTTGAAAACTCTTCCAGTACAATGAAAATTCTTGCTGTGGGGAAAGAAATGAAATCTCGGGCGTAGATTCGAAAATTCTTCGTAATTTGATCATGTAATTTGAAGATTTACCCCGATTTTTGGCCCGCGAAGCCTTTTTCGGGGTTTTTCTTTAAATTACATCATATCTATCTCTCTGTCAATCAATAGTTTTCACAAATTACGAACATCCCTATAAACCAATCGGCTATCTGATCCCGACTCCTTTGCGTACTCTCCAATGTTCATTGAACAGATCCCGGACCATTTTTATTTTGTCAGATTTTGGTCGTGTAGTGCGGCACCAGCCCCAAATCGAAGTATGGTCACTCCTCATAG
>JARRQC010000242.1:0-4383 GCA_037382165.1 bacterium
GTAAAGCCTGATTTTTGGGAGGAATTTGCCCGCTTACTTGCCGAACTGCATAAAAATACACAACCATACTTTGGTCTTGACCATGACAATTATATCGGAAGCCTCGTGCAATCCAATTTCAGGCATGATGCATGGACTGATTTCTATCGTGAACAAAGGCTGGAGCCCCAATTACGCCTTGCAAGGGAAGCAGGCCATTTTAACCGTAATGTTACGCGTGCTTTCGACAGGTTCTATCACCGTATCGAAAGGATATTTCCAGCAGAGCCTCCCGCACTCCTGCACGGGGACCTCTGGAGCGGTAATTTTATGGTGAATGAAAACGGAAGTGCAGTAATTATTGATCCTGCCATTTACTACGGACACCGCGAAATGGACCTGGGCATGTCGATGCTTTTTGGAGGATTTGACAGGAGATTCTATTCCGCATATGATCAGCACTTTCCCCTTGAACCGGGATGGCAGGAAAGGATGGACTACTGTAATCTTTATCCCCTGTTGGTTCACGTCAACCTTTTCGGTGGAGGTTATGTACAACAGGTTGAGCAGATCATTCGCAGGTTTTAACTATTTCTTATTTGATCTTAAATCAGTTGCAAGGATTGTCCATCCACTATGCAGTTTGGATTGTGACTGAACGTGATAACCTGTAGGATACGGCCTCTTTATCCCGGACCAGTTTAATAAGACAACATCTTCCATGTTTGATGACCTTTTCCCCGATAAAAGATATGTCAGGGATAACTATAGCAGCATAGGTGCAATATGCGTCACCTACAGGCACGTGTTACGCAATGAATTGTTGTTTATCGGGGTATCTGCAGGATTCAGCACTTCTTCGGCAGAGATCTATAATGTGGGTCAGTTTGCAGGGAACCTTGACAGGCAGTTCATCACGGTTGCGGGAGAACTGGAATACCGGTATGTCAACCAGGGCCCGGTACAGATATACAGCGGGATCGCTCTTGGATTCACTTACGGGGTTGAAAAATTAACACCCCCCGTTGAATCAGGAGAAGCTTCTTCAACTGGAAATATCAGCACCCTGGGCTACCAGCTGAATGCTGTAGGCATCAGGCTGGGAAAGAAATTTGCCGGATTTGCAGAGTTTGGTTATGGTTTTAAAGGTATTGTCAACATTGGATGCTCCTTGCAGTTATTTTAAAGAACTATTGATAGCCTGATAGCTCCTGAAAGGATATTCCCTATCATCCTGCGCTTCTTTCGTATTTTAGCTTTCAGCCAATTACTTTAGACTTGTCAGCGTCTTTAAAGACATATCATGATTTTCAAAGCCGTTTGGTGAACATCGGCAACCTTCCCGTTGGAGCAAACCATCCGATACCTGTACAATCAATGACCAATACAGACACGATGGATACCAAATCCACAGTCCGGCAGATTATATCCCTTGTGGAGACAGGATGTGAAATCGTCCGAATTACGGCACCTTCCGTCAGGGAGGCGGAGAATCTCTATGATATCAAGGATGAATTGCTGAAGCAAGGGATAAATATTCCGCTTGTCGCGGATATACATTTCACACCCAAAGCTGCTGAGGTTGCGGCAGCTTACGTTGAAAAAGTTCGTCTCAATCCCGGAAATTATGTTGACCGCAACCGGGGGAAGACCAACTGGTCAGACATTGATATCCAGGAGGCACGGAAAAGAATCACCGAAAGACTGATGCCGTTGCTTGAAATTTGTCGAGCGCACAATACGGCTATCCGAATTGGCACCAATCACGGATCACTTTCAGAAAGGATACTGTCGATGTACGGCAATACACCGCGTGGAATGATGGAATCGGCCATGGAATTCGTTAGGATCTGTGCCGAAAATAATTTCCATAACCTGGTCATCTCCATGAAAGCCAGCCGCGTCAGGGATATGATAAGCGCTAACCTCATGCTGGTGGAGCAAATGATCCGGGAAGATCTGTATTACCCGTTGCACCTGGGTGTGACAGAGGCTGGAAATGGAAAGGAAGCCAGGATAAAATCCGCCGCCGGTATTGGAAATCTCCTTGCAAGGGGAATTGGGGATACCATTCGGGTATCCCTGGCCGAGGACCCCCTGGAGGAAGTGCCATTCGGCAAATTGCTTGTTCGATCTTCCGGCCGTAACAGGCAGCTTATCCAGGATGTTTTAAATCAAACGGAACTGATCAGGATCAATTCTCCAAAGACGCTCAGGGAGATCACAGGCAATTCCTATCCGGTAATGACGGAAGAACCAGTTGCCGGATCGGAACTCGTGCAGGGGAAAGATCATATCCATATGCCCTCCCGACCTGGCGATAAACTACCCTATCGAAGTTTTAAACCCACCGATGAGATTAGCGCGGAATCCTGCGAACTGATTTACAAGAGAAATTATATAGACCTTCAGGGAGATGTGGTCCTGGCCAAAGCTTCGTCTGAATTTTCCCTCCTTCTTTATGATAAAAAGAGTGCCGGGATCTGTATCAGCTGTGATCAAGCAGAGCCTGAGGAGATGAAAACTATGTGCCTGGATATATTGCAAGGGCTTGGGCTGCGTTATCATCAGGCAGAATTCATTGCCTGTCCCACCTGCGGACGGACAAAATTTAACCTTTTTGAATCCTTTGAAAAGGTCAAGGAAAAAACGGCTCATTTAAATAATCTTCAAATTGCTGTTATGGGTTGTATCGTTAACGGACCCGGAGAGATGGGAGATGCAGACTATGGGTATGTAGGTGCGGGACCGGGTAAAGTTACACTATACAGGCATGGCGAACCAGCGATAAAGCATGTGGATGAGAAAAGGGCGGTACAGGAACTGATCGATCTGATCAAGGCGAATGGTGATTGGACAGATCCCTGAGTTGGAAAGTTAAGATGCATGAATGACCTGATTTGACTATTTTTAAGCATTAATCACCTTAGATGACAGAAGAATGAAATTATCACATATTGAACATATCGGAATAGCCGTGAAAAGTCTTGAGGAAAGCATTCCATTCTACGAAGAGGTTTTTGGTCTGAAATGCTATGCCATTGAAGAGGTGAAAGACCAAAAAGTCAAGACAGCTTTTTTTCAAATCGGAAATACCAAGATCGAATTGCTTGAAAGCACGGATCCTGAAGGCCCGATCGGTAAGTTCATTGAAAAACGGGGTCAGGGGATACATCATATGGCCTTCGCAGTGAAGGGGATTAACGAAGCCCTGGAGGAAGTGCGTCAAAAAGGTGTCAGACTTATTGATGAAAAGCCCCGTCGGGGAGCTGAAGGCCTGGATATTGCCTTCCTTCACCCCAAATCGACTTTCGGTGTGCTGACCGAGTTATGCGAGGATACGAAATGATCCGTCAACCTGTTACTGATTTTTTCAGGCTTCAATCAAAACATGTCCCCTAATCCGGGTTAATCCTCCTGTAAATGGCTTAATTGTCATGCCCTGCCTTTTTTTACAATGTCAGTAATGTTTACTTTTGATGAATGATCTATTGATTCAAGATGTTAACCATTGGAATTGCAGGCGGCAGCGGATCAGGTAAGACCACTGTCGTGAAGAAGATAGTGAAAGCTTTACCGGAAAATACGGTTACGGTCATACCACAGGATGCCTATTATCATGATAATGGAGACCTTTCAAAGGAAGAAAAACTGAAGATAAATTTTGATCATCCCAATTCTATTGAATGGAGCCTGCTGATCCGGCAACTGGACCAGCTCAAACGCGGGGAATTGATTCAAATGCCCCGTTACAATTACGTTACCTGTGCCAGGGCAAAAGACACCATCCCTGTAGAGCCTAATAAAGTGCTGATCATTGAGGGCATCCTTATCCTTACCAATGCGGAATTAAGAAATAGGATGGACATCCGGTTATTTGTCGCTACCGACAGTGATGAAAGGCTGATCCGGATTATTAATCGTGACATTGTTAAAAGAGGAAGATCCTATGATGATGTTTTGCGACATTATCAGACGTTTGTTAAACCCATGCACCAGGAATTTATTGAACCCACCAAGCTGTTTGCGGACATGATCATTCCCCAGGGTGGCGAGAACAAGGTCGCCATTGATATGATGGTTTCACGGATCAGGCTGAGTCTGGATTAGGAGTGCTTTCGAAAGGAAAAACATACTCCGAAACCGTAATCTGCTATCCGTAAATGTAATTTTGGTCAGTAAATTTATAGAACATTTCAGGCCTTTTGTAACCTAATCTTTTGAAATGCAGTAAAATACTAAAATTGGTCTCAAAGTTGCCAACTTTTTGGCCGCATTAAGAAAAGGTAAAATGGTACTTTTAGGTGTTTCGATATATCTCGTAATGACTTTCTTTCTCACCTTTATAGGGATTGAAAAGCAAAATGAGGGCTTGAAAATATTTATCATCAGTATGCTGCTGAC
>JARRQC010000243.1:0-3889 GCA_037382165.1 bacterium
CTATGCCATCAAGGCCATCAAGTTCAGCGCGGTGGATTACCTGCTCAAACCCATAGACGAAGAAGAACTCGCCCTGGCGGTCAACAAGGCCGGCGAGATCATCCGCTTCGAGGAGAAATTACACCAAAAAGCGCTCGGCAAAAGTCTTGAAACGCTCGATAAACAGCACCGGCTGGTCCTTAAAACCGCCGACAAGGTCCATGTGGTGAATATACCCGATATTATCCGGGTGGAAGCATCGAGCAACTATTCCACCTTTTTCCTGGAAGGCGGCAAAACGGTGATTGTCTCGCAGTCGATCAATAAATTCGAGGAAGAACTGCTGGAGTACGGTTTCCACCGCATCCACCGGTCGCACCTTTTCAACATCCATAAGATGAGCCATTTCGATAAGATGGATGGTGGGTTTGTTGTGATGAAAGACGGTTCAAAAGTGCCGGTAGCATCGCGTAAGCGGGATATGCTGATGGAGTTGTTTGAGGAGATTCACTAGCATCTTAACAGCAGTTTCGGATCTTCGTTGTTTTCTGTAGTGAACTACCGGATAAATCAATCTTTTTATACCAGTCAATAACATGGCTGACAGCATAGCGTGTATTTAGGGAATGCTAATGTGAAATGAAAATCAAACTTTAATGGAAAGTTAACCTTTGGTGTGCATTTTTAAAATAATTTTAACTTTTCTTTATCATCAACCTGCATGGCAACAGGTCCAGTCAATACAGGAGGTTCATTTTCTGCCAAAAGACATGTGTGGATAACTGTTTTTGTAACGGTCATCTGGGTGGGGTTGGTTATATATACTACTTCATACCATGAAGTGTTTCGTGACGAGGTAAGGGCCTGGTCACTGGCCAAAACAGCCTCCACAGCAGTCGACCTTTACCAGGTTTCCAAATATGATGGTCACCCGGTCTTGTGGTTTTTCCTGCTCTATATCGGCACGATCTTCACAAATTCCCCTGTCATCCTTCCGGTAATAAGCATTATGGTCGCCCTGGCAGCCGTGGTGATATTCATGCTCTATGCTCCCTTCCCGCTCTGGTTCAGGATACTTTTTATTTTTAGCGGCCTTCCGGTATACGAATATTCAGTGGTGGCCAGGAATTATGGTATTTCCATGCTGCTTCTTTTTCTGGTAGCTCACTTATATTCCAAAAGGAAAGAGCACCCATTACTGCTTGCCACCTTGCTGGCTTTGCTGGCCAATACGAATATTTTTGCACTGCTCATTTCCTGTCTCATCTTTGGACTATGGCTCTGGAGTTTCTGGTCGGAACGGCAAAAAGGTATTAAACCGGTTTCAAAACGTGCGCTGATCAGCTTATCGCTTATTTTTTTCTCCGGTGTTGTAATGAGTATGCTCTTTATTGCACCGCGGGAGAATTCCAACCTTGTATCCGAGGGCATAGACCTGCATATCCGTAACCTGGTCTCTGTAGCGATACATTCGATCCTGCGACCTGATCTATCATTCAACATGTTCTTTTCGGGGTGGTTACCTCCTTTTTTCAGGATCTCCCTATTGTACCTTGTCATCATCGGATTGATCGGCAGACCGAAACTCATGGTGGCTGCTTTCACCACCCAGCTCTTCATCGGTATGTTTTTCAGGATTTTTCTGGTGGGTTCCTATCGCCACGAGGGTATATATCTCATTTTTATCGTTGCTCTTTACTGGATGCTGTTGGCTGAGCCTGAAAGAATATCCCGTGACCTGATACGTCGAAACCTGATGTATGCCGGACTTTACATAGGTTTGACACTGTTGGTCCTGAGCAATACAGCCAGGGGAAAGTTCCTGGTGATGAGCGATATTCGAGGTGATTTCAGCTCGGGTAAAGCCTTAGGTGAATTTCTGAATCACGATACCGCTGTAAAAAATGCCATAATAGTGGCAGAACCCGATTTTCATATGGAAACGCTGCCCTATTATGCGGATAATCTCATCTACCTCCCCAGGGAGCGAAGGTTCGGCAATACTGTTTCATGGAACTATGATTCAGATTCCGTGCTGACTTTGGGAGGATTATTGAGCAGTGCCAGGGAGATCAGGAGAAACAAAAGCGGGCCGGTGTTGATCGTTGTGGGTGATCCTGTTCGGCTTGGACCGGCAGGTGAGGAGATCCTCTATCCTTTTCAGAGAAAATTCTCCTGGACCCGCGAGGAGTTCATCGATTTTGATACATCAACCATTCTGCTCAGGGATTTTAATAAGGCTTATGCTTACAAGGAAAATTACAGGGTGTATATGTTGAAATAGGTTACTCTTAATTGTCTCAAAAGTGCCATTTGGGAGAAGTTGGTCTTGCGATTAGCCTATCCGCGAAATTAGGTTGAAATTAGCCTGCGGCGGAGGAGATATCACGAAATGGGAAATGAGACTTCGTTACATCTTTAAATCGTCTAAATCGCTCTATGGTTACATCTGATGAGTCCCGGGACCGTGAGTCCCGGGGATTTCGTAAGAGCTGTGTCTTCCCATTTCAATATTTAACGTACAGAATACAGAATTGACAATTAATAGTCTTTGCTTTTGATTCTTGGCGCTAGTGTCTCACGTCCCACGTCCCACCTCTCTGGTCTATCAATCAATTCACTTTGTCCTCCCCAATCACCTCAAAAAACTCCCTGCGATAGCTTTCTCCAACAGGAAGGCTTTCCCCGCCGATCTTCACATGATTTCGCTCAATGCTGTCGATCTTGTTCAATGAAACCAGGTAGGATTTATGGATACGCATAAAACCTTTCCCGGGAAGTGCTTCCTCCAGTTTTTTAAAACTCAGCAACGTCATCACCCTTTCTTTCTTCGTCCAGATCCGGAGGTAATCCTTCATTCCTTCCACAAAGAGAATGTCATCGAAATTGATCTTTTGGGTGATGTTGCCATTCTTCACGAAAAAATACCCCTTTTTCTCTTCTGCGGATCCCGGATCGGGAATGGTGATGTCGGGTTGCTTTTGGGGATACAAAATATCGTACACCTTTTCACAGGCTTTCAGGAACCGCTGGAAAGAGATGGGTTTCAGCAGGTAATCGCAGACATCCAGTTCATAGCCCTTCAGCGCGTATTCGTCATAGGCGGTGGTGAGGATCACCTTGGGTTTTTCCTGCAGCGATTCCAGCATCTGGATTCCCGTCAGCTCTTCCATCTGTATGTCGAGGAATATCAGGTCTACCTTATTGGTCTTCATGAAATTCAGGGCATCCAGCGCATTATCAAAACTGCCCGTAAGGTCAAGATAACCGATGCGTTTGATATACTCCCTGATCTTATCCAGGGCCAGGGGTTCATCATCTACTGCTATGCACTGAATGTTCATCGTTAGGGGTATTTGATCCTGAGACTGGACAGGTAAAGCCCGTTATCATTGCGGATCGTGAATTCATGGCGGTCAGGGTACAGCAGTTCGAGCCGCCTTCTGGTATTCGCCAGGCCAATACCCTGCGTGCTGTCCTTGTTGAAGTCATTCTCACTATCGACATGATTCACCACATCAAAGGTAATGGAATCGGGCAGGCATTTCAAGCTGATCTCAATACCCGGCGATTTCACATTTTTCTGCCCGTGTTTAAAGGCATTCTCCACAAACGGGATAAAGAGCATCGGGGCGATGGTCTTGCCCATGCAACTGCCCTCTTTGTTAAACCGGACGAAGGACGGGTCTTTCAGCCGCATTTGCTGAAGCGAAATATAGCTTTCCAGGTAATTGATCTCCTTTTCCAGGGAAACCTGGTCGGTACTGGTATCATACAGCATAAAGCGCATGATGTCGGAAAGTTTGATGATGGCATCGGAAGCCTTGTTGGGGTTGGTCAGGATGAGGGAATCGATGTTGTTGAGCGTATTGAAGAGGAAATGCGGATTGAGTTGTGTCCGCAGCAAAGC
>JARRQC010000244.1:0-7059 GCA_037382165.1 bacterium
TCATTCTACCGGCGGTTCTGGAGATCCTTGAACTCAGGGGATACCATATTCCGATTTGGATCCCTGCCTTTCTTATCCTTTTCGGAGGCCTGATCTTCCGTTTTATCATGGTTGAAGCCGGGCAAATAACTCGCTATTTATATTGACGAATAATACAGCAACAGATATGAATTCAGAAAAAGAGATGACCACACCAAAATATATAAACCCCTATTTTGGCGGGGTGCTGCTTGGTCTGCTCCTGTTGGCTACCTTTTACATCACAGGACGCGGTTTGGGAGCCAGCGGCGCCGTAAAGAGCGCTGTGGTTACCACTGTTGATAAGGTTGCCCCGGAACATGCAGGGGAGAGCATGTATTACAGCCAGTTTATTACAGCCAGTCATTCACCTATGTTTAATTGGCTGGTATTTGAATCCATCGGGATGGTTTTCGGTGGTTTGCTCTCCGGCGTAATCTTCGGCAGGATAAAAAGGTTAAGGGTTGAAAAATCACCCGGGATCACCAATAAAACCAGGTTGATATTTGCTGGTTTGGGAGGTATTTTATTCGGTATCGGAAGCCAGTTTGGAAGGGGATGTTCCAGCGGTGCAGCATTGAGCGGTACAGGATCTTTTGCCTTTGGCGGCTTTATGGTGATGCTTGTGATGTTCGGAACCGGCTATCTTTTGGCCTGGTTTTTTAGAAAATTATGGATTTAAATTGATTTAAGAAGTTTTACTATGGGACCACTTATACCACAAGGACTGATCGCTCACGGATGGGATTTCGTCATCGCCCTCATGCTGGGGATGATTTTTGGTTTTATCCTTGAGGCGTCAGGATTCTCCTCCTCCAGGAATATCGCCGGAGTCTTTTACGGATACAATTTCGTCGTGCTCAGGGTCTTTTTTACCGCTGTACTGGTTTGTATGGTCGGGCTCATGTATTTCGATTATATGGGATGGATCGATTATGACATGATCTATGTATTGCCTACCTTTCCCGCTCCCATGATCGTTGGAGCAGTCATCATGGGTGCCGGTTTCATCACGGCAGGTTTCTGTCCCGGAACAAGTTATACGGCCATGGCTATTGGTAAACTGGATGGTTTCGTTTTCACCGCAGGACTATTTCTTGGCATTTTCATCTTCTCGGAAACTATCCCGCTTTTTGAGGATTTCTATTACCAGGGCAATATGGGCAGACTTACCATCGGTGAATTCTTTGGCATATCGAATCAGTTATTCACTTTCCTTTTCGTGATCCTGGCAATGATCGCCTTTTATGTGACCTGGCTTATTGAAAAAAGGGTCAGGAAGACCGTTACACCTTTTAAATTCGAGTAGACGATGAACAGGAATTATATCATTCTGGCACTGATATTCATCATCCTTGCGGGAGGGATCCTGATCCTTCCTGAAAGGGAAAACTATCAGCAAATCCCGCCCGAAGAATTAATGCGGGAAATTATCGCACCTACAAGATATGTAACCACTGACCAGGTCTCCGACATGATCATCCAGCGCGATCCTACCCTGATGCTGGTGGATGTGAGGAATGAATATGATTATTTTGAATATTCATTGCCCGGTGCGTTGAATATACCTCTCGACAGCCTGATGGCAGAGGATTATAAGGGTTACCTGGGAGTGGAGGACATGAATGTCGTCTTTTTCTCAAATGATGACATCATGGCGGACCAGGCCTGGGTTCTTTCCAAAAGAATGGGATACCAGAACCTGTATGTGATGAAAGGTGGATTGAATTACTGGATAAAAACGATCATTCAGCCGGAGCGGCCGGATGAGACAGCCTCTGAGGAGGAATTTGAACGCTATAACTCCCGCAGGGGAGCCAGCATGTATTTCACCGGCGCTGATATGGCCACACCTGACCAGACGGATAAAAAGCCCGTGGTGGTACAAAGGAAAAAGAAAAGTACGGTAGCTGAAGGAGGTTGTTAGCACTTAAATGATGAAGGAGATGGAAAAGCAACATGTTCATGAAACAAACCCTAAACGAACGTTTATTACGGTCATCATCTTTCTGGCCATCATCGTTATCGGCCTGTTGACCATCCGTAACCCGGAACTGAAATATGTGCTGAGTCCGGATCAAACGGTAGAACTGGTGACACAGGAGGAACACGTTTTTTACCCCTATGAACTGGAGTATGTTATCAGTGGTGAGATTGATACCATCCTGCTGATTGATATCCGGGATCGATTTGAATTTGGACGCGGTCATATTGAGGGCGCGGAAAATATTTCAGCCATTACCCTGCTGAACCGGCAAAATATTAAAAGACTGGAGCAACTGAAGCAGGAGGGTATGACCGTTGTCATTTATGGGAACGATCAATTGGAAGCCAATGGCCCATGGATGGTATACAGACAACTCGGATTTGACAATGTAAAGTTACTGCTCGGGGGCTATAATTTTTACAGGGATTGGAAAGACCAACTGGGCGAGACCTATTATGAAGACAGCTACCTGCTGGGTGCACCCCGTTACAATTTTGCAGAAGTAGCGGAAAGCGCGAAATCCATGGCGTCAGATAATGAAAGTGAAGCCAAAAAACCGCTGGACATTCAGCGCAGGAAGAAAACCAAAGTTGCAGAAGGAGGATGCTGAAAGCTGGCCTTCTGGTTATTGCCGATTAAAGACATTACTACAATAAGTTTGTTGGAGGCCATTTATGGAATAATGGCTATTCCGAACCTGGTTTTGTTTTTTTCTTTCGGATGGATAGCATCCTTGAGAAGAATTTGATAATGAAATTTCTGAAGAATTTATACTGACCCAGCAAGGTCCCCCAGATGATCAGCAAAATATTGTATACGGGCAATAAGATAACGATGAATACCAGCGCTTTCAACCAAAAGGCGTCTTCGGGTGAAAGCCCGAATAAGCGATCTATCCATGGACGGACATAGAGAAAGGTAAAACCGGTCAAAGCAAAGACAAGCAGGATGATCGCTACCTGCCAGTCATTTTCAATACCCCATCTTTTTTTCAGTTTTTGCCAGAAGTTTTTCATTAATGATGATCCTTTTTAAAAAAAGAAGGACTACTTAATATGGGTTAATTTGAAATATATGAAAACCACGAACAAATAACGGAAAGATATAGATAGGGTTCAAATATGAATTAAAAATCATCCTATCCGGTAGCATTTACCTTTCTCAGGCGATCAAAATCATTAATGATCACAGTCTTGCCCTCCAAGGAGATAATGCCGTCCTTTTTGAATTCAGAAAACGTCCTGATGGTATTCTCGGTAGTCATTGAGATCAGCTCACCGACTTCCCTGCGGGTGATCGGCATTCTGAACCTGTCTTTCTTATAGATATTTTCCGCCAGAAAAAGCAGGATATGCGCGACCCTGCCTTTCACCTGTTTTTGATTGATCTCAAAGCGATTCTCGATGATCTCATCCGAGATCTTGCTGATCCGGTTGAGGATGCGCAGTGCAAATCTGCTGTTCTTGTCAATGACCTCCAGCAGCGCCGGAAGTTCAACATCGCAAACATGGGTCTCCTCCAGGGCAGCGATGGAATATTTGTAATATGAATTGGAAAAAATGCTCAGCAGATTAATAAAATCGGTGGGCTTGTTGATACTCAGGATCTGGTCTTTTCCCGTCTTATCGGTCTTGTACAATTTGACCAGTCCCTTTCTGAGGTAAAGGAACGATTTTATGGTTTCACCTTCCTGTCTGATGATCTCTCCACGGTTAAAAACAAACTCTTTTCGCGCCGTATTGATGACCTCATATTCGTCATCCGCAAGCTCTTCGAATAATAGCTTCCTGTAAATGCAGGTTTTACAGGCAATTATGTTGTTAATTGGTTTCATTTTTTCCAGTCAAATAGATATTTATAAAAATGAAAAAATTATTGATACTGGGTGCCGGAACAGCAGGCACCATGATGGCAAATAAAATGCGTAAACACCTATCAAGGGATGAATGGGATATTACGATCGTCGACCAACACAAAACACATTATTATCAGCCTGGATTTCTTTTCATTCCTTTTGGAATGTACACCCGGGATGATGTAGTAAAACCAAAAAGCGATTTCTTCCCGGTGGGTGTAAATGTCATCTTTTCCAGGATCGAAAAGATCGAGGCAAAGGACAATCATGTCGTGCTTGCAGACGGTGTGAAGTTAAGCTATGATTACCTGATCATCGCGACAGGCACCCGTACCGCCCCGGAGGAAGTGGACGGCCTCAAGGACAAACTGTGGTACAAGGATATCTTCGATTTCTATACCGTTGAAGGTGCCGTGGCACTGGCCAGCCATTTCAAGACCTGGAAGGGTGGCGAGCTGGTGATCAATGTATCTGAACTGCCTTACAAGTGCCCCGTGGCACCGCTGGAATTTTCATTCTTCGCCGACGCCTTCTTTACCGAAAGGGGCATGCGCGATAAGGTGAATATCACTTATGTCACCCCGATGCCTGGCGCATTTACCAAACCACGTGCCACCAAGATGCTGGGAGACCTGCTGGAGCAGAAGAATATCAAGCTGATCCCCGACTTTGCGATCATGGAAGTGGATAACGATGAGAAGAAGATCATCGATTTCGGCGGACAGGAAGTCAAATTCGACTGCCTGGTTACCGTGCCGCCAAACCTCGGTGATGATCTGATGGAACGCAGCGGTCTGGGTGACGACATGAACTATGTGCCGACCGATCAGCATACGCTGCAATCGAAGGACTACGAAAACATTTTCGTTATTGGTGATGCCAGCAATATACCTACATCGAAAGCGGGCTCTGTAGCTCACTTTGCAGGAGAGATCCTTGAGGAGAACCTCATGTGCGCCATCGAAGGAAGGCCAATGACCGCCAGTTTTGACGGACATGCCAATTGCTACATTGAAACGGGCTATGGCAAAGGCACCCTGATCGATTTCAATTATGATACCGAGCCGCTTCCGGGATCCTTCCCGTTTCCCGGCCTCGGTCCCTTCGGCTTGCTAAAGGTTTCCCGTATGAACCATTACGGCAAGATGCTCTTCAGATGGATCTACTGGCATATCCTGTTAAAAGGTAAAGAAATGCCTATCGAAGCCCATATGCAGATGGCCGGTAAGAAATTATAGTTTCATAACTGACAAAATCACAAAAACATGGAAGTTATGGTAAAAGATAATGTACAGGAGCAGATCAATGAGATCAACCGCAAACTGGACCTGGTGCTGGAAGAGGTTATTGCCCAGCGGGAGACCAGGCTATCCTTCGAGGACCTGGCTGCTGACCTGACAATTGTCGGGAATGATCTCTTCAAGACTTCAGTGACCGAACTTGAGAATGCAGGTATTGATCTGGATGGTGAAGCCGTCAAACAACTCTTGCTGAAGGTATTGCGCAACGTAAATACGATACGTGAGATGTTTGAGATGCTGGAAAGCCTCAATGACCTGATCAAGGACGTATCCCCCGTGGTGCAACAGATGGGTCTGGATGCGGTTCACCAGATGCATGAAATGGAAATGAAAGGCTATTTTGACTTCTTTCGCGAAGCCGCAAAGATCATGGATAATATCGTGACCCATTTCAACGTTGAAGATGTCAGGCTGCTTGCTGATAATATCGTCCCGATCCTGGAGACGGTCAAGGGCCTTACCCAGCCTGAAATGCTCAAGGCGGTCAATAGCGGGCTTTTGGTCTACAAGAGTATTGAGGTTGAAGATGTGGAAGAATACAGTCTGTGGAAAGCCATGAAAGCCATGCGTTCAAAGGAAATGCGACGTGGTATTGGTTTTATGATCACCTTCCTCCAGAATATATCGAGGGAGACCGAAAAATTGAATAAAGAATCTTAATAATTCAAATACTTATTTAATAAACAATATTAATTATGGCAACAAAAACTTTTGCAGGAGTTAATGTAGATGTAAATGATGAAGGTTACCTGACCGACTCCTCACAATGGACAAAGGAAGTCGCGAAGGCCATCGCGGAAGAAGAAGGCGTTGAGCTGACGGACAAGCATTATGAAGTCCTTGACTTCATTCGTAACAAAGTGGCTGAAGGGGCTACACTGACGATCCGCGGGATCAATAAATCAGGTGTTGTGGATGCCAAAGCGTTCTACCAGATGTTCCCTGGCGCACCCCTGAAGAAATCAACCAAGATTGCCGGCGTCCCGAAACCGGAGTCATGTATTTAACAGTCAACTTTTAACAAGATGGAAAAAGACGAAAAATATAAATTGAATAAGGTCCTCCTCATCTGTTCCAAGGGAACGATCGAGGATGTTTATGCCGCTCTCGTGATGGGTAATGGTGCTGTCATGGAAGGCATTGAAACAAAATTGTTCTTCACTTTCTTTGGTATGGATGCCATCAAGAAAGAAACCATGAACAGGCTGCATACGGCTACCGTTGGCAATCCGGCTATGAAAATGCCCGGCAACCTGCCATTCCCGACATGGTTGGGAGGTATCCCCGGAATCGAAGGGGCGGTTTCCAACATGATGCGCAAGGAGATGGAAAAACTCGATATCCCCAATGTGGATGAATTTCTCGAGCTGATCGTTGCCGGTGGTGGAGAGATCTACGCCTGCAAGCTTGCTGCAGACATGTTTGGCATCACCAAGGATGACCTGCATCCTGATGTGAAAGATATCATCACGGTTGGTGACCTCTACGCCATGTGCGACGGTCCCGGGACCCAGATCATCTTTACCTAGAAGAGGATTGTAACAAATCTGTTGTTTGGCCGAATCAAAGTGGACGTATTATCCGACTGCTTTGATTCGGCTTTTTTGTGGGGGGGCAATTGTTGAAATGGATCAGGTGTCTGATGGTTAAGGATTGCGGGGGATCATGCCTGGTGGAAGAAAGCCGCTGTTTCTTAACTGTCAACTAAGGACTGTTGACCTGGCACTGAATTGCTGTTTTCTTCTCATAACCTTCAACTTTCAACCTTAGTGGTAGGTACATAGGGTGCAAAGGGTGTATAGAGTATAAAATGGAAATCGGGTGCTTCGATTCATCATTCATCGTTCATCATTCATCCTTTTCTTACATTTGCTCATTCTATCTACCGATGGCAGAAA
>JARRQC010000244.1:7108-10203 GCA_037382165.1 bacterium
TCTTTGATCATATCATCCTGGCACCCAGCAAACCGGGATTTCTTACCAACAGGGGGCTTTGCTGGCTTGCCGAACAATTGAACCTTAATGCATTGTGTATTGATGACATGAATCTGCAGATCATCAACATCAAAATGTCCGGGCAGTTTTTAACACACATGTACATCTCTATCGTGGCCGGCTTTATATTGGCCTTTCCTTATTTCCTTTGGGAGATATGGCGATTCGTCCGACCGGCCATGCATGAAAACGAAAGAAAATATTCACGCGGGGGCGTATTTATCAGCACGGTACTTTTTTTACTCGGCATCCTTTTCAGCTATTTCCTGATCGTACCGCTTACCGTCAACTTCCTGGGCACCTACCATGTCAGTGAAACGGTGTACAACCAGATTTCACTGAGTTCCTATATAAGTACGGTCGTATCTGTGACTTTTGCGGTAGGACTGGTATTTGAGTTGCCCATACTGGTATACTTCCTGACTCACCCCACCCGATATGTTCAGCCAGGTCCTTGTGGTATTCCCCCTGATCGGGCTTTATGAATTCAGTATTTCCGTTTCACGAAGGGTGTATCGCAAACACCTTGAATTTATGGAAAGCTGATCAGTTGCTCTTTATTGCATCCTTTACCCCCATTTTACGGCTTTTTTCATACCAGGTCGGGTGGCCGGAGGCAAAACCCATGGTTAGCTGATAAAAAGGTTCCGGCGATTCCACATGCACCCAGTGGGAGGCATCGGCGATGGTCATGATCTCCGCATTGGGGAAATTGTAGCGGATCTGATCGTAATCTTCCAGCAGGATATAATCGGAGTTGCCCCCTTTGACAAAGAGGGAAGGTTTCTCGAATTTGGAGATGGTTTCGATCCCGTCAAAAAGGAGGTCCAGGTTTTTAGCAATACCGGGAATATAGATCTTCCATTCGAATTCATCCTTTTCCTTACGGTGAAGGTTTTTCATGACAAACTGCCGTATCCGCTCCTCCGGAATTACGTTGATGATCTGTTCCTCCACATCCTGCCTTGAACTGACCTTTGACAGGTCGACCGATTGCATCGCCTTGATGATGGCCTTATGTTGTTTGCGCGGGCCGTAAGCTTTCAGTGAGATATCCACTACGATCAGTTTGCTGATCAGTTGCGGGTTTTCCAGGGCGAAGCGCATCGCCACTTTGCCTCCCATGGAATGGCCCAGCAGGATGGGATCTTCGATCTCGTGCTCATCAATGAAATCGAAAAGGTCATCGGTCATGGCCAGATAATTGAACACATCGCTCTGCGGCGACATGCCATGGTTGCGCTGGTCCACGGCAAAGACCTCGAAGCCTTCCTCAGCAAGCCTCCGGCTGTAGGTAGCCCAGTTGTCTGAAACACCGAAAATACCATGCAGGATGATCACCGGCTGATCTCCGCGCTCTCCGTAGTGCCTGTGGAAAAGTTTCATGAGGCAAAAGTAGGAATAAATGATGGGTGATGGTTTATGGCTAAATGTTGATGTTAACAGTGGTGAATCGATCGTCAGGCGATGGGCAGACAATGGTCGTTCGATAGATTGGTGTGTTTTTTCTTTTCTGTCCATGACAACTAAAATCCAACATAAAAAATCTTAAATCAAAATGGACATTTATAGTCATTCGCTTCGCTGTAATTGGTGGTCCCCGGTCCCCATTCATCATCCCTTCTCTATTCACTTGACATCTTCCAGTATTGGGTTTAACTTTATACTGTTAATTCCTGGCAAAATGGCTCACTTGAATATGGACGATTTTCTCGCTGTGGTCAGTTATCCAGATTTTAACCGTACAGGATACCCCTGGATCGAGGAATATCGCAGGCAGCACGATGATTTCCATGGTCTTATCGCTGCCCACTTTTCTTTTGTTTTTCCTGTTTCTGATATGGAAGCAGCCGATTTTCTTGAAGAAATAAAAACCAGGACAAAAGGATTTAAGAAGTTTGATTACCGAATTAGATGTGCCATACGGAACAACGACCTCACCAGCGATTACTGGCATGTGCTGCTGGTTCCCGATGAGGGGTTCAGTGAGGTTGTTAAACTCCACAGCGCACTTTATTCAGGCAGGCTCAGAAAGTATGAACGGCTCGACCTCGATTTCATTCCACATGTCGGCATAGCCAACTCCACCGATCCCGAAGCGTGCAAAAGGATGGTGGATGAGGTTAATGCAATGGATATCAACATCCGGGGAACCATCGACCGGCTGGATATTATTCAGTATAAAGACAGAAAAATATCAACTATTTCGGTGCTGAACTTATAAGAATGAGTCGGATTAGATGTTTCGCTGTTAATTTCTATTTGACATACGGATGAAATAGTTGTAAATTTAGAGTTGATTTAACCAAATACAAGAAAGTCCTGGACGTATGATCATAAAACGTCCTGCTATCGTTGCTTTACTATTGCTGTGCATCCTGCAGCCCCTGCATACCTTTACCCAGCCCGGAGCTGTGGAATATACTTTTGAATTCAGGTTTGCAGATGGTATTTACCTCAGTTATGAAGAGTTCAAGAATAATGCGCCCTCCGTCACCGAATACAGAATTATTGACAAGGATGGGCTTTGGAATGAGCAGGTGGATAAGGTTCTTGTCGTGAAAAGGATTGAATACAAAGATCCTGACGGCCAAAAAAAGGTACTCAAAAGGAAAGACATCTGGGGTATTAGTTACGACGGTCAGCCCTATTACCTTCAAAGTAAACGATTTCATAAAATAATGAAGGTAGGCATGATCATGTACATTTACATTCCGACAATGAACCTTCCGGATATCAACCATGTGTATGAATCTCCGCGGGGGCAGGTCCCCATTACTTCCAATTTTTTTGACGCTACAAAGAATCTGATTGATTTCAAGACCGGTGAGTTTTACACTTATACCCCGGAAAATTTTGAATACCTGATCAGGGATGACGCTGAATTGTATGAATCCTTTTTGGCGCTTCCCGGACATGCTTCCAAAAAACACAACATCTGGCGATATCTGCAAGAATACAATGAGCGACACCCCATCTATTTCCCGACAGACGGCAACCAATCTTTCAACCTGGATGCCGCTACAATGATCGAT
>JARRQC010000245.1:0-3833 GCA_037382165.1 bacterium
GGAAAGGTCGAAAAGGCTTATATCTTCCGGAGAGGTGTTATTATTGGTGAAGGCGTGTTCACAGATGCCGGAGAAAAGGAGGGAATATGGAAAGAATATTATCCGGATGGTAAACTGAAAGCGACCGGTGCTTATAATAAAGATTTACGTGAAGGCCTCTGGAAATTTTATTATCCCAGCGGTCAGCTGGAACAGGTGGGTGCTTACCTTGACGGTCAACCTGACAGTACCTGGAAATGGTATCATGCCAATGGTCAACTCATGCGGGAGGAATTTTTCTATAATGGACTTTCGGATGGATTGATGACGGAATATAATGCCGAAGGGAAAGTGATCATCCAGGGAGATTATATTGAAGGAAAGCGGGAAGGAAAATGGTTTTACGATGAAGGGGATAACCGTGATGAGGGAGAATATGTTGAAGGCTTGCGTAACGGATTATGGCAATCTTTTTATCCTGACGGTAGCCTGAGTTTTGAGGGAAAGTATATTGAGGATCTTCCCAATGGAAAACATACCTGGTATTGGTACAACGGTAAAATCAAGCAAGAGGGAAGGTATGTGATGGGAAGGAAAAACGGGGATTGGAAAAAATATGATGATGAAGGATTTCTCGTGATCGTTATTTCATATACCAATGGTAAGGAAGTAAAATACGACGGTGTTCCTGTTGAAATGGAAAATTAATTCACTATCTTCGCCCCACCTAAAAAGATACATTATGAAAAGCATTTTATGGAGTACAGTTATACTGGTATTCTTATTCGCAGCATGTCAAAATCAGTCAGATAAATCACAGTCTGCGCCTATTGAAGAAATAGGTACTGAAAAAGCCGTTGATGTCGATCTGGCCAATTTTGAAGAGGAAGCCAACCTGCTGGTTGGTAAACAGGTAGTACTTAATGGTATGGTAGACCATGTTTGCAAACATGGTGGCCAAAAGTTGTTCCTGGTGAATCAGGACGCTGATGCACGGGTAAAAATAACAACCGGTGAAAACATGGCCGCTTTCAATACCGAGCTGGAAGGAGAAACCGTCAGGGTAGTTGGTATTGTTGAAGAACAGCGTATTGACGAAGATTACCTGAGAGAATGGGAAGAAGAAATAACTGGCGGACCCATTGAAGGAGAAAACAGCCAACACGGTGAAAAAGTCCATATGGGTGAACACAACCAGGAGATGGAAGCTGAAGCAGAGGAAAATCCTGAAATGAGGCAAATCAACAATTACCGGGAAATGATCCAGGAATCAGGTAAAGACTATATTTCTTTTTTCTCAGTTACCTGCGTTGAGTACGAAGTACTGAATACAAATGCTGAAGTTGGGGTCTGAACCGGATCTACATTAAGTTTTCTTTAGATGGCTTTGAATTGGAGAAAGTGGAACAGGGCCATTCATCGTGATTTTGGCTACCTTTTCCTGGGCATGACCATTATCTATGCCCTGTCGGGTATCGCCATCAACCATATGAAAGAATGGAACCCTAATTATGTGGTCACGGTGGATGAAATACAAATTAAGCCCATGGGTTTGCAGCCCGAACGTGACGACATTCTGTCTGTTTTGCAGGATTATGAGGAAGCGGACAATTATAAGAACCATTATTTTCCTTCACCGGATATTGTTAAAGTATTTCTGGAGGATGGCACCATGATCATCAACCTGCTAACAGGGGAGGGATTGTTGGAACGAACCCGCAGAAGACCTGTTTTCAGGGAAGTGAACTATCTCCATTACAATCCCATCAAATACTGGACCTGGTATTCCGATATTTTCAGTGGTGCCCTGATCCTGCTGGGTATCTCTGGCATATTAATCCCACGTGGGTCAAGGGGAATAACCCGGCGCGGCGCGTGGTTAACCATACTTGGTTTTATCATACCCATGATTTACCTGTTTATCTATTTTTATTGAAATGACTGAATACATTATCATACTGGTTTTTATACTGTGGTACGGATTGTCCCTTTTTATATCTGAATCTATCGGTAAATACCGGAATATTGGTGTTGAGTGGTCTTTTTTCTGGTGTATGATGCTCAGCCCGATAATAGGACTGGTGATCACCAGGATGAGTAAAATCAGATAAATAGTTCCGAAGAAATACCATCTGCGTAGAGCTTTCCCTTATCTGTAAGGTAATATTTCGGGCCTTCCTGCCTGACTTTACCCTCCTGAAGGAAAGGGATCACACCCTGCTCAAAATGTGTTTTTCGATCTTCGCCAAAAACATTGGTGATATGACCAATATCGCATCCCCAGCTTGTCCTGAGGGATGTCATCACGTACTCATTGTATTGCTGTTCCGGTGAAAGAATTTCCCTTTCTTTCCTCTTTTTTTCCATAGTATCCGATTCCATGTATTCACGCATGTTGGAAACATTCCATTCCCGGCTGTATCCATTGAATGAATGGGCGGATGGTCCCACACCGAGATAGTGCCCTCCTACCCAATAGATGCTGTTGTGTTTTGAATAGTGCCCTTTCAGGGCAAAATTGGATATTTCATAATGAATATATCCATGATCCCTCATGAGCCTGAGAAGCTGCTTAAAATGATGAATACTTTGCTGCTCATCGACAGCCTTCATCCTGCCCCTGTTTATCAGTTTTTGAAGGGCGGTTCCGGGTTCTACCGTCAGGGAATAGGCAGATAGGTGGGATATGCCAAATGCGAAAAACTGTGCCAGGTTGGCAATCCATTTTTTCCTGGTTAGGGTCGGTATCCCATAAATCAGATCAATAGTGATCTTTTCAAAACCATGCTTTCCGGCCAGTTCAATGCTTTGTTTGGCCTGATCCCCGTCATGTACCCGGTTGAGGTATTTCAGGTCATCGTCAAAAAAACTTTGCACACCGATGCTCAGCCGGTTGATAGCGGTGCTCTTCAGGGAAGATAACTTTTCATCATCCAGGTCATCGGGATTGGCCTCCAGGGTAATCTCGGCATGGGGATCTACCTGAAAGTCATTGTTGATATGAGTCAGTATTTTATTGATTTCATCCGGTGTAAGCATAGATGGGGTACCGCCTCCAAAGTAAATGCTGCCGATCGCAGCATCACCCAGATAATCACGGCGTGAAGTCAACTCGGAGAGTAATACCTTGACAAAATGATCCCTGTATTGTTTTGAAGCAAAAGAATAGAAATTACAATAATGACATTTCTGCTTGCAATATGGAATATGGATATAAATGCCCGCCATTTGGCTTGTTGCTCAGATATACTGGTCAAGCGATTCTTTAAACCCTGAAGGTTTTTCATTTACCTCAGGAACTTCACCCAGATGATGTTCCCTGAGCTTACGGGTAGTTTCGTTTTCAGCGAGGTAATATAAATGGAAATAAACATCATCGAGCGTGTGGATATGGTTTCCAAGCGGGTCAGTTACTTTGATCAGCCATCCCTGTTTTTCATCAAATCCCTTTCCCAGGTATTTTTTACTGATCCTTTCAATGATCTTCTTTTTATCTGAATCGGCCAGAATGCCAGTGGTAGAAATCTTGTTGGCAGCAAAGAAGAAAGCATTGTTAATAAAATGATACTGGATCAAAAACTTGTAATAGGAAACGCTGTCCCTGTAAAAAATTACGGTGTGTCCTTCCAATTGTTCGTTGTTAAACACATATGCTGGATTTCCGAAATTCTCTTTCAATTTCTGGAAGGAGATTTCCATTAAAGGTATATTGTTGAAAGTGATGGCCTTCTCAGTCTTGAACGCCTTTAATTCTGGAGCGGCATGAAGGATTCTTATCAGATCTTCCGTATTGCCGATATTGTTTTCCCGTTTGTAATAAGCTGAATTCTTTGAAGTGGGTACCGGGATATTCT
>JARRQC010000245.1:3851-6527 GCA_037382165.1 bacterium
TTTTTTAAACAAGGATGCCATAGTATCTTCGGGTTGTCTTAGTTAGGTGAAGCTACAAATTTATCAGCATTTTCAGATTTCACCAAGCATCAACTGGATTTTGACGTCTACTTTTTATTTCCGATGGCAAAATCTACCAGCGCTTCTGCATGAATCTCCAGGGTATTGAACAGTGGTATTTCGGTATGTTCCTGCTGGATCAGCAAGGGTATTTCGGTGCATCCCAGGATGATTCCGCCCGCACCCTGGTCTGTAAGGCGCTGCATGATCTGAAGGAATGAATCCCGTGACTTTTGATGAAAGTCAGCAAAAAACAATTCTTTGAATATCACTTCATTGATTAATTTTCTTTCCTCCTCTTCAGGCACTATGGTTTGGAAGCCGAATGAGCTCAGCACCTCCTGATAAAAGTGACCTTCCATTGTTTTCCGGGTTCCCAGCAATCCTACCTTATTGATTTTCCTGGCGACAATTTTTTCCGCTGTGGCAGAGGCAATATGCAAAATCGGACAATCAACGGATGCACTCAACCTGTCATAGTATACATGGGCGGTATTTGCGCAAATTGCCAGTACATCCGCACCACTCCCTGACAGATGAACCGCAGCCTCATGCATCATCCCGAAAATGGCATCCTCATTTTTTTCAGCGGAATATCTTTCAATATCACCGTAGTTCAGGGAGTAGAGTATGCACCTGGCAAATTCCTGTCCCCCGAGTTTCCGGTTAACCCCTTCATTGATAAGCCGGTAATATTCCGCACTTGATATCCATCCTGTTCCACCTATCAGTCCGATCGTTTTCATATGTTTTTCCTTAATATGATACGGAAGGTACTTCCTTTTCCGGGTGCAGAATTCTTCACGAATATTTTTCCCTTGTGATAATCCCTGATGATCCTCCTGGAAAGTGAAAGACCCAATCCCCATCCCCTTACTTTGCTTGTATAGCCCGGGTTGAAGATCACTTTCTGATCCGTCAGTGCAATACCTTTCCCCGTATCGGAAAAGTCAACCATGACATGTTTTGCATCCTCCTTAACCCGGATGGAGATGATCCCTTCCCCTTCCATGGCATCGATGGAATTCTTGCACAGGTTCTCAATGACCCAGCTGAAAAGTGCAGTATTCACAGGGATGAAAAGAGAGGTCGTTTTGTTTTAATTTGGGTTGTGATCCGATCTTTGAGAAACGTTCGGTAATCACATCCAGTCTTTGAATGTCTTTTTCAATTTCAACCGCAGCCTGATCTGCTTTGGTTTCATCCATTTTCAGCAATTCAAGCCATGCCATGATTGAAGAGAGCGGCGTGCCAATCTGGTGTGCGGTTTCTTTTGCCATGCCTGCCCAGACCCTGTTTTGCTCCGACGTCCTGGCGTAACTGAACAGAAAATAGGCTATGGCCAGAAAAATACTAATGATCAGAATTTGGGTGATCGGGAAGAACTTCATGATGGTCAGCATCTCAGAGTCCTGATAGAAGATATAATTTTTACCCTGGTCCCCGAAGTTTACCTCAATAGGGGTATTCTCATCCTCCATTTCCTCCAGCTTCTGTTTCACATAGTTTGGATCGCTCATCCGAATGTCGTTCAGGTTGCCGAACTGGATCACATTTTGCCTTGTACTGTCAGTGATGATAACCGGAACACTCGAAGAATTCAACGCCACTTCGGACATGAAGGAAGTGATGTAATCGTTCAACACGGTGCGGAGTTCTTTGAAAAACCTCGAATCCTGGTAATACAGCAGGTTTTTTTGACCGGGAGAGAAGACCACCTCGATGGGTGGATATACAGAAAATTCATCCAACAGACTGTCTTCCAGCTTTTTCGGAACCTGGCCACCGAAATCCAGGTTCTTGGTCGTCAGGATATTGCCTTCACTGTCGGTCTGAATGATGGGAATGGTATTGTTATTGGCGATGATCTCAAGATAAAAGGTCAGGTCCTGCTGGTTGCGGTCAGACAGGATCTCATTGTACACTTTGGCCAATAATTCGACCTTGGCTCGCTCCTCCTGCTGAAGTTGTCCGAAAAAGGATTCGGTATATTGCACCAGGTTGGCCTTCCGGTTGACAGCCGCTGCCCATAGCCGCACATTTTTTCGCTCTTCCTGTGCAAATTTATTGACAAGAAGATTGGTATAAAACAAGGAAACACCTATGATTATCAGGGCAAGAATGAATAAAAAGATCTTAAATCTTTTTTTCTGGGTGTAAAGATCCACAGGAAACGGATTTGATTCAAAAATATAACAATTAAATGATTAAAATATTGCAGCTGCCCGAAGTGAGTCAGGCCAACTTTCTGTATGAACGAAATCGCACACCACCTGTCGGATGGCCGAACACTTCAACGGATGACAATATATACTAGTTATTTGATATTTAACAGGTTTTAGAGATTGGCATAATTACTGATAAATGGTTCCCGATACCAAATGACAACAGATCATTCATGATTAAACTAAAGGAAATAAACAAGACTTACTACACAGGTAAGACCAGCCTGCATGTGCTCAAGGGAGTCAACCTGGACATTGATGAGGGTGAACTGGTTTCGATCATGGGTTCTTCCGGATCGGGTAAATCAACGATGCTGAATATTATCGGCATGCTTGACAACTATGATAAGGGAGAATTTTACCTGAATGGCCAGTTGATTGGAAAGATGAG
>JARRQC010000246.1:0-3812 GCA_037382165.1 bacterium
GTATGCGGTATTGCACTATCGTGATGGCAGGACCCGGATTAACCTTTATTTTTCGGATGGTTCCTGGGATTATTATTATGAACTGGATCCGGCCAGGGCATTACTCCTGGTTGACCTGCTCCGCAATGAAAAACCGGTCTTCTGGACCGAAGGACCGGACATTTTATGGACGGGCAGAGAACCTGTTGGGGAGGAAGAGGGACTTTAGTTTGCCTTGAGTTTTTCTGCAAGGTAGGTGGCAGTATGCGACTTATCCGCTTTGACCATTTCTTCCGGAGTTCCCTCAAAAACCAATGCTCCCCCTGCATCACCGCCATCCGGACCGAGGTCGATCAGCCAGTCTGCTGATTTGATCACTTCCACGTTGTGTTCGATCACAACCACACTGTGGCCTTTATCAATGAGCGCGTTCAGGGCATGCAGCAATTTGCTGATATCATGGATATGCAGTCCTGTAGTAGGCTCGTCAAAAATAAACATGGTGTTGCCTTCCTGGGTACCCCTGGCCAGGAAAAAAGCCAGCTTGATACGCTGGGCCTCACCGCCGCTGAGTGTATTGGAAGGTTGTCCCAACCTCAGGTAACCCAGGCCTACCTCTTCGAGGGGCTGGATCTTCTCGATGATCTTTTTGATCGTCGCGTTCTTTTTTTCGACTGAATTGAAAAATTCATGCGCTTCCCGGATGGTCATCTCCAGGATATCCGTTATTGATTTTTCCTGGAATTTAACATCCAGCACCTCTTCTTTGAACCGCTTGCCCTGGCATACATCGCAGGTCAGGTGAATATCAGCCATAAACTGCATCTCCACCTTGATCTGCCCTTCCCCTTCACAATGATCACAACGGCCGCCGGGGATGTTAAATGAGAAAAATCCAGGTTTGTATCCCCTTACCGTGGCCAGTTTCTGGCTGGCAAATAGATTCCTGATATCATCAAAAGCCTTCAGGTAGGTTGCAGGATTGGAACGGGATGACCTCCCGATGGGATTCTGATCGATATATTCTACGGCTGCCAGCTGATTCAAATCCCCTTCGATCATGCCGAACTTACCTGTTTTATCTGCATATCCACCAAAGCGCCTTTTGAGTGCGGGATATAAAATGTCGCGCACAAGCGTGGATTTTCCGGAACCACTTACTCCTGTTACTACCGTAAAGATGTTGAGCGGTATCTTCACATCGAGGTTTTTCAGGTTGTGTTCCATGGCCCCCTTGATTTCCAGGTAATCTTTCCATTTACGTCGACGATCAGGCACCGGTATCGCTTTCCTTCCGGTCAGGTAAAGTGCGGTGTAGCTGGTATCATCGTGTCGCAATTCATCAAAATTACCCTGGAAAACCAGCTCTCCTCCATGGTTCCCGGCATCCGGACCGATATCGATGATCTCATCGGCTATCCTGATGATGTCTTCCTCGTGTTCTACTACGATAACCGTATTTCCCAGATCCCTGAGGCGTTCAAGCACATGGATCAGCCGCTCGGTATCGCGTGGATGAAGCCCAATGCTGGGTTCATCGAGGATATACATGGACCCGACCAGGCTGCTGCCCAGTGAGGTGGCGAGGTTGATGCGTTGCGATTCACCTCCCGACAACGAATTCGAAAGCCTGTTCATGGTAAGGTAACCCAGCCCCACATCATTGAGGAATTCAAGCCGGTTGTTGATCTCCGTCAGGATCCTGCTGGCAATTTTCAGATCATGGTCATCGAGTTTGATTTCCCTGAAAAAAACCTGCGCTTCATTCAACTGCATCTGGACGATCTCCGAGATCGACTTGCCAGCCACTTTCACATAGTTGGCGTCTTTTCTTAATCTTGTCCCCCTGCAATCGGGACACCGGGTTTTACCCCTGTATCGCGAAAGCATTACCCGGTACTGAATTTTGTAGGTCTGTTCCTCAACATGGCGGAAGAAAGCATCTATCCCGCCAAAATATTCGTTCCCGCTCCAGAGCAGTTCTTTCTCCTCCTCTGACAGTTTATAATAGGGCTTGTGAATGGGAAAGTCGAATTTATAAGCTGAAGTGACAAGCTCGTTCTTCCATTCGCTCATCTTTTCCCCTTTCCAGCAAGCCACGGCATCATCGTAAACTGACAGGCTCTTGTTGGGGATCACAAGGTCTTCATCAATTCCGATAATACTTCCGAATCCTTCACAGGTCTTGCAGGCACCGTAAGGATTATTGAAAGTGAACATATTTACGGAGGGCTCCTCAAAGGTCAGGCCATCCATTTCAAACTGACTGGAATATTCCCTCACCTTTTTTTCACTTGCTGTATCAAAACTGACAAAGCAGGTGCCATGTCCTTCATACAATGCCGTTTGAACGGAGTCGGCAATTCTGGAAGGGAGATCATGATCACTTTTTTCAATCACCACCCGGTCGATTACCAGGTGGCAATCGCAGGCTTTTTCCTTTTTATCGATCTTGTCAAGGATATCCTCGATACGTTCCACGCGATGGTTCCTCAGCATTCTTGAAAACCCCTGCTGCATCAGGATCTGTAATTGTTGCCGGAGGGTTCTCTTTCCGGCAACCTCCAGGGGTGAGTAGATCAGAACAGCCGTCTCGTCCGGCAATGACATGATATCATCGGTAATGTCGGTGACCGTATGTCGCTTTACCAGCCGCCCGGAAATAGGGGAGTAGGTTTTCCCAATACGGGCATACAGCAACGTGAGGTATTCATAAATGTCTGTGGTTGTCCCTACCGTGGAACGGGGATTCCTTGTTTTTACCTTTTGCTCGATGGCAATCGCCGGGGAAATACCATGAATGGCGTCGACATCCGGCTTATCCATCCGGCCAAGGAATTGCCTGGCATAAGAACTCAAACTCTCAACGTATCTCCTTTGCCCGTCAGCGTATAGCGTATCAAAAGCCAGTGAGGATTTTCCCGATCCGGAAAGTCCGGAGATGACCACCAGTTTTTTCCGGGGTATCGCTACGCTCAGGTTTTTCAGGTTGTTAACCCTGGATCTGACAACAACTATATGGTTTTTTGGACTGGTTTTTGTAATATCTCTTATCATCGGCCCGGAAAAAAATAGAGACACAAAATTAGACGATAATTTGCTTTTGCAATATTCTTATCTATATTTGCAATACGGATAGCGGGTTTTTTAAATCAAGTAATAACCAAATAAGAAGAATATCGAGACAGCTTTACCCTTTTTGTAAGTAGCACAAAATTGGTAAATATGAATCAAGATGCGGCGAGTGAGAGAGAGCTGATCCGTAGTTATCTTAGTGGCAACCACACCAGTCTCCAAACCCTTATCGAGCGTCATCAAAGCAGGCTTTATTCTTACATCTTTCTGATGGTAAAGGATAAACAGCTTGCAGATGATGTATTCCAGGACACCTATGTAAAGGTTATTAACACCCTTAAACTTGGAAATTATAAGGATGAGGGCAAATTTATACAATGGGTTATGCGTATTGCACATAACCTGATCATCGACCATTTCAGGAAATCCAAGAAGATCCCTTTCGTTGAGAGCAACAACAGTGATTACGATATTTTTGACACCATTCGTTTTACAGATCCGTCTGTTGAGGAACAAATGGTCATAAGCCAGATCCACAAAGATGTCAGGAATTTGATCGATTACCTACCCGAAGAACAAAAGGAGGTCATTCACCTGAGATGCTATGTCGGACTCAGCTTTAAGGAGATTGCTGAGCAGACCGAAGTCAGCATTAATACCGCGCTGGGCAGAATGCGCTATGCACTGATAAACCTTCGGAAACTGATCGAAGAAAAGAAAATTATTCTTACCAACTAAATAAGCGCTGACAAGCCCCG
>JARRQC010000247.1:0-3367 GCA_037382165.1 bacterium
CCTCATTTCTTCCTGAATACTGCCCAGAGATAATCCTGCCTGTTTCCGGAAGGTGTTGTGTGGGTATTCTCAAACGATTCCACGGGTTCAAAATGATCCTCAAAAACAGACAGTAACGAATCGAAACTGTATTGCATGACGGGCAATCCGCTGCAGGTAGATGGGCCGGAGCGTGAAAACGTGCCCATGATCAGGTGGCCACCAACGAGAATATGATGTGACGCGGTTCGTGCGTAATGTTTGATTTCTTCCGGGGAGGTGAGAAAATGAAAAACCGCCCGGTCATGCCAGATGATAAACTTTTTTTCATCTTTATAATTCAACACATCATTTTCGATCCAGGAAACCATAACAGAATTATTAAACCTGGACCGGTTTCGTTGCAGGGCTTTTCCCGAAACGTCCAGTACATTGATATCTGAGAAACCTTTATCATGCAAAATCTTAGCTAAGAATGAATTACCTCCTCCGATGTCTATCAGGGGGTCACTTTTTAACTTGCAATATTTTTGAACAAGCTGATAAGAGGTCAGTGGCTGTTCTTCAAACCAACCCACTTCATTATCCTGCTTGGAAGTATAGACGCCTTCCCAATGAGATTTCCTTTCGCTATCGATCACTTGAACCAAACCGTTTTGATATTTACAAATTCCCTGATGCCGAAATGAGAAAGTTCACGGCCATATCCTGACATTTTGGTTCCGCCGAACGGAAGTCGCGGATCCGATTTTGTCATACCATTGATGAAAACTGCTCCTGCTTCTATCTCTCCAGCCATTTGCTCCGCTAATTCCAGGTTGCGTGTCCAGATGCTGGCTCCGAGCCCAAAAGAAGTATCATTGGAGATCCTGACGGCTTCTTCCGCATTCCCGGCAGGGATAACCACAGAAACCGGACCGAAGGTTTCCTCATCGTATACCGGCATACCTTTCTGAACATGGGTCAGCAGGGTAGGAGCATAAAACCGGTCATTGATCACCTTGCCGCCGGTAATCAGCGTAGCGCCCATTTCCAGTGATTTCGTGACCTGCCGGTTGACAGTTTCCAGTAAGTCAGGTCTTGCCATGGGGCCTAAATCCACGCCCTCATCCAAAGGATCTCCCCATTTTAGATTTTCCAGTTGTATTTTGAGCTCTTCCGTAAAACGATCAAAGATCTTTCTTTCTACGATAAAACGTTTGGCTGCGATGCAAACCTGTCCGGTATTCAGCATCCTGGAATTCACTGCTGTCTCGCAAGCCGGCTGAAAGTCAGCATCCGCCAATACGATATAAGGGTCGGATCCGCCAAGCTCCAGTACCGTTTTTTTCAAATACTTGCCCGCCTGAGCGGCAACAGCTTTACCCGCTTTCTGGCTTCCCGTCAGGGTAACTCCGCGTACCAGGGGATGCGCGATAACCGTATCAGATAGATCAACCGGGATGAAAAGGTTGGAGAACAAGTTTTTCGGGAAACCGGCCTCACGAAACAAGCTTTCGATTTCTTTGGCGCAACCCAGGACATTGGGGGCGTGTTTCAAAACCACCGCATTACCGGCCAGTATCGTAGGTACAGCAAACCTAAGCACCTGCCAGAAAGGAAAATTCCATGGCATGATGGCATAGATCACCCCTACCGGTTCAAACCGGATATAACTGACGGTACCATCTGAAGGAGCACTCTCCGTTTCCAGCATCTCCGGACCATATTGTGCATAATGATCACAGAGCCAGGCGCATTTTTCTATTTCAGCTATGGATTCCCTTAGGATCTTGCCCATTTCACGGGAGATTATCCTGCCCAGCTTGTCTTTTTCTTTGCTCAGGATCTGTCCGAGATCCCGCATCAATTGGGATTTCTCCTCCATGGTAGTCAACCGCCAGTTCCGGAAGGCCTGATCGGATTTCTCTAAGATCCTGTTGATATCAGTGATGTCATGAGGTGTGTGGGTCCCGGTCAGTTTACCATCAAAAGGATTTATACTCTGAAACATTTTACTCATTTGTTCAAAATTAATCCATAAAATTGAGGTATTTCCTAATTTTGCTGCTCAATTTTAGTCTTAGGGTTATGAAATCTTTGTTTCGTTGCATTATTGCATTGCCTTTTTTGTTTTTATGGATCAATTATTCAACAGGTCAGTCCTACACGGGATATAACCTTCCGCTGGAAGTAAGGTCAGCCTATCAAAAGGGAACACGCTCCGTTACCGGGATGCCGGGTCCGAATTACTGGCAGAATTCTGCACGATACAAGATTAAAGCTGAGTTGCTTCATGAAGAAAGTCAGCTTAGCGCGGAGGAAGTGGTTGTATATTACAACAACAGTCCCGATACGCTCGAAAATATAGTGATCAGGCTATATCAGGACATTTATAAAAAGGGCAATCCGCGCCAGTTCCCCATAGATGCAGAAGCATTAACTGACGGCATTTTGATCCGCTCTTTCCTATTGAACGGCGAATCTATCGATTTAGATGACCGGAAGAGGGTAAGAAAAACAGCCACTAACCTGATCGTAGGCCTGCAAAGCCCTTTGCATCCGGGTGACTCAGCCACCATGGAAATATCATGGCAATTCGATATTTCGTTGAAACGTCCGCTTCGAATGGGTAATTACGGTGATGACCGCTTTTTTGTCGCCTATTGGTATCCCCAGGTGGCGGTCTACGATGATATTGACGGTTGGGACCTTGTAGAATATGCCGGGATGGTAGAGTTTTACAACGATTTCAATGATTTTGATGTGGAGATCACCACCAACGATGGTTTCATGGTATGGGCCACCGGTGAACTCGAGAACAGGAAAGAGATCTTTTCCGGACAGGTTCTTGAGAAATATTACAAAGCCCTTGATTCCGATGAAATTGAGATGATCTTTACTGCAGAAGATTGTCGTAAAGGTAAGGTGCTGAAGGAAGCGGGACAGATAAAGTGGCGGTTTAAAGCCAGTCATGTTCCTGACTTCTCATTTGCCTCAACCCGCTTCGCCAACTGGGAAGCTTCATCTGTTCTTGTGGATGAAGAGAAGGGCAGGAGGGTCCTGGTCGATGCGGTTTATGATGACAGTGCCAGAACTTTTATGCATACTGCAGAACAAGCCAGAAATAGCGTCGCCTATATGAGCAGGATCCTGCCGGGATATCCTTTTCCCTATAACCATATGACAAATTTTGACAACGGCAGGAATGGCGGGGGAATGGAAACACCCATGATGGCCAACAATGGGGATCCGAAAGGACTTCCAAATGCCTCAGCTACGATCTTTCATGAGATAGCACATACCTACTTTCCGTTTTTTATGGGTGTCAATGAAAGAAAATATGCCTGGATGGATGAAGGCTGGTCCGCTTTTTTTCCCTGTGGGTTCATGGAAAAGGACTCTCCTG
>JARRQC010000247.1:3420-7212 GCA_037382165.1 bacterium
GGAAAAGTACTTTCCTGACTATTATTACCTAGAACGCAGGGTGGGGACTTTTGAAGGGGTCAATGGTAAAAGTATTGAAATGCGATTGATGGATCTTACCTATTTTTCCGGTGATTATGCAGCTTACCGTACACATGCCTATAACCGGCCCGCAATGGCTTATTATTATCTGCAGGATGCTTTGGGGGATAGTCTTTTCAAGGTCGGTCTGAATGCATATATAAAAATCTGGAATGGCAGGCATCCTACACCCTATGATTTCTTCAATTCATTCATGTACGGGACAGGACAGAAACTGGACTGGTTTTTTAAACCCTGGTTTTATGATAGATCGTATGCCGACCTCGCGATCAGGAAAATTACGATGGATAACAAGATTGTAATTGAAAATATAGGCGGGCTTCCGCTGCCGGTGGTGATATCCTGTGAATATGAAGATGGAACACTGGAAATCTACACGGAAAATACAGCGATCTGGTCTTCCGGGGAACAAGCAATGGTCTTTCAAGTCAATGGAAGAAAAAAGATCAGGAAAGTAATCCTGGGAACGGACCGTATTCCGGATATCAATGAATCGAACAATGTTTTACATCCGGTCTATGAATGATGCAACAGCATAAAAAGTATTTTTGTCAACTTATTTAATACATGAAAGATTTGAAAATGAAAAATAATACAATCCTCGTACTGTTGCTCTTATTTGCATTTACTACGGTAGAGGCGCAAATCGCGCCGGATAAATACTATGTCCAGTTTACCGATAAGAATGACTCTCCCTTTACCATTTCAGAACCAGAGGAATTCCTGACCCTGCGTGCGATCAAACGCAGGGAAAAGAATGGCGTTGCTATCGCGGAAGAGGATTTGCCGGTGAATCCTGACTATTTGAACGGTGTGAAGAATAAAGGAGTTAAACTGCTGAATGCCAGTAGGTGGCTAAATGGCGTAACCATAGAAACAGATGATCCCTCCCTGCTGGAACTGGTTGAAAGCCTTCCTTATGTAGACTCGGTATCCATCCTGGATTCGCGTTCCGCCTATCGGCTGAAGCCTTTTGAGGAACCCTTCAGCAGAGGCGAAGGATTTGTACCAAATTATTCGGAAAAATCGTCATCTGCCTCAGATTATGCTTATGGTTATGGTGAATTCCAGATCACTCAGATCAATGGGGTTCCGCTTCACCTGGCAGGTTATAATGGAGAGGGTATTATGATTGCAGTGCTGGACGGAGGTTTTACAGGTGTGCAGGAGCACCCTGTTTTCGATAGTCTTTGGGCAAACGGCCAGGTGCTGGGAGCCAGGGATTTTGTGAATGGTGGTGAAAATGTATACACGGAAAGCGGACATGGAAGAAGTGTACTTTCGACCATGGCTGCCAATTCTCCCGGGGTGATGGTAGGAACAGCACCCGGGGCGGATTATTGGTTATTGCGCTCTGAAGATGTTAAATCTGAGAATGTTATCGAAGAGTTCAACTGGGTTTCTGCTGCTGAATTCGCGGACAGCGTTGGGGCAGATGTGATCAACAGTTCACTTAGTTATGTGGATTTTGATATTCCTGCCTGGGATTATACACATGAAAAACTGGACGGAAAAACGGCCTTTTCAACCTTTGGCGCTGTCATGGCGATGAGAAAAGGTATTCTCGTCTGTAACAGTGCAGGAAACTCTGGCTCATCAGAGTTTCCATGGAATGGAGCGCCTGCGGATGCAGACAGCATTTTGTCTGTCGGAGCTGTGGATGTCAGTGATTTCAGGGTTAGTTTCAGCTCAACAGGACCAACAGGCGATGGTCGTATCAAACCGGATGTGATGGCTTTGGGAGCAGCAACGATCGTAGCCTATGGGACGGATACCATCGGTCCCGGGTATGGCACCTCCTTTGCAAGCCCTATCATTGCAGGCATGAGCGCCTGCCTGATACAGGCGAATCAGGACACCGACCTCCAGGCTATTATTGCCTCCATCAGGCAGAGCGGATCAAACAGCAGCACACCCGATAACGAAATGGGCTGGGGAATACCAGATTACGAGCTGGCAAATTCTGTAATGACCACCGTGGAAAACAATTTGAAAGAAACTGCCCGGGCGCATGTCTGGCCCAATCCTTTTTCAGGAAATAGCCTGACAGTAGAGTTTACTGAATCGTATGCAGGGGGGTACCTGCAAATTGTTGACCTCGCGGGAAACATACTTTACCAGCAAGATATCCCGCAGGGTGCCAGGAAACAGCGGCTTGGAAGCCTGTACAATCTTTCTTCAGGCATGTATTTCCTTCGCCTGGTCATCAATGATGAAGTGGAAGTGGTTAAAATTGTCCGGCAGTAATGGAAATGAAGAATACTCGTGCTTAGGAATTCCAGGAAAATTCTTCAAAGTGGGATAAATCCCTCCTGAGTACACTGCCTGATAACCAAAAACGTAGTTATTTCTCTATTCCCTATTCGTTAAAGCAGGTAGACTTTGTTCACAAAACTTTAAAACGTATTGAAGACAATTGGTCAAACTCCTGTACGCCCTGCCTGCCAGCGTTTTACGGCGGTAATGTTTGCCCCGGGTTGGTAAAGTGGTTAAAGATCTGTTATATGATTCAGGTCCTTTTGTTCCCATAAATTGATTATCTACCCGTGAACTAAATTGACGCCCTTATCATGTTGATAAATTATTTTAGCGAAAAACATCTCGTCCATTTCCATTTCCGGTTTTCCCTTTTACATGCCATTGATGTGTTCTGCTGATACCTTCTTTCTAAATTCCAAATGAAAAGGGTAGGAGGGTTCGATGGTAATCGCAATATCTGAAATAACTCATGGACTCCATACCCCGAGGTTGATCATTGAATTCACCATCATCAAACCGGCAGAACCTGTTGATAAAAACAACACATCAATCATCTGAAAACCGATCGTGCTGCGCTCCTGAACTCAAAAAAATCACAATGATTACAAATGTTATATGTCTAAATACAAAGTTTACAATATTAAATTACATATGATGTTTAAATTGATATACAGTAACTTATACTAATTGTATACAATTGTAATATCAAATAAAATGTTTATAAACGTAAAAACATACAAAAATCGTTAAAAATAATGTTAAATATCATATTATATTCTTAATTCCAGCTATATAATCATATAAATCTTAAAAATGATTGATATAAATATAAGGTGTTTTATGAGGCAAATGACAAACTTAAAAATATATTTAAATAACACATATATAATTATTAAGACTATATAATCTATAAAAAAATATAGATAAAATTCATTTTACAATCGTAACATCAATTAAGTGGGGCGTAAATTTACAGAACTAAATTTTTGTTTTTATATTTGTAAACAAATGCAAGGGGATGACTGAAAGGATACAGCAGCTGATCAGTGACAAAAAATTGTCGCCGACTCAATTTTCAGATGAGATCGGCATCCAGCGCTCATCGCTTTCTCATGTGCTCTCAGGGAGAAATAAACCCAGTCTCGATTTCATGCTGAAGATCAAAACAAGGTTCCCGGAAGTAAATCTCGATTGGTTATTGCTGGGGGAGGGTAATATGTACCAGCAGGAAGACGGTGAACAGGAATCTAAAGAAAGTCTTTCGCGTGCTGATAAAATAACCGAGGAGAGGGACCTTTCTGTGGAAACGAAACAAAAGGCAGAAGAAACATGGGAAGGGGCTGGTGCCCGAAGGATGTCAGGTATCGAAAAACTTGATAATCCCACAGATCATGTGCCATCTGAAAAAGGAATACAACAGCTTTTAATCATCTATAAGGATGGAACTTTCAC
>JARRQC010000248.1:0-6169 GCA_037382165.1 bacterium
GGGGAATCAGTTTATGGAAGCGTTTATGCCAGTGAGCAACAATTGGAAGGCTATCCCACCATGTTTATTTTCAGCAGGGACGGAGAGCCTGTAAGCAGGGTAATCGGATTTACGCCCCCTGAGGAACTGGTTCAGTCCTTAACATCTACTGTCGACAATTACAAAACTATGACTAAATACAGGGCCAAACATGAAAGAGGTACCCTGGATGATTCAGAATTTGCAGATTATATCACGATAGTCAGGGAGATGGGGAACCAGGAAGAGGCGGAACTTCTTGCCTCACAATACCTGGAGCGCATTATGGATGAAAAGTTAAGTGACGATGATATTCGGGTAGTTGCTTTTTATATGGATCTGGAGGATATTTGGTGGCCCTCATTTTCTTCAGACAAAGGAAGGCTGCAACGGGTACTGGGTGAAGATTATATCCTGGCCATTGAAAAAATTTATAACAACTCCCTTGTGAAAGCCATAGAAGAGGATAATATAGCGCTGATCAGTAAAATGGCCAATGAACTGGCCCCGTTTGTAGAGGAGGAAGCAATCAGTTCCTGGGACCTTCGTTCCCAACCTTTCATCCAATATTACTATTATACCAACCGTATCGATGAGTTGATTGATTATGTGGACGATCGATTTAATTCAGATCGAAAAGGGGACCATCGTTGGTTGTATGGTGCAGCCTCTCAGATCACCGATATGGATCAGCAGTACCGGACAGAGGAATTGCTTCGTAAAGAAGTGGAATGGTTTCAGACCTGCATAGATCTTGAAGAAGCCTTTGATTATTACTTCTACCACGGAATGGTTTTATATTTGCTGAAGGAACAGGAAGGCGCAAAAACATCGTTTCTGAAGGCACAGTCCATGGCGGTGACCGATGAACAGCAGCAGATGATTGGTCAGGTACTCAGTTATGTAAATGGGAGGTAGCCAGTTGCAATTATTGAAGAGATGGACTATTTTTACCCTCTACTTAATCTTCAAGGCAATGAAAAAATCCCCGTATCTGCTGTTTTTAATTGCATTTCTGTTCCTGTTTTCCTGTTCCAGCAAGATTAATGATAAAGGCCGATCCGGGCTGAAAGGCCGGGTATTATCAGTGAAGGAAATCAGATGTGATCCTGTCCGTTCTAATGACAAGTGGGTTGCAGGTGAATCATTGGCCCAGGATTTCCGGATTCTCCGTTTTGATAAAAAAGGAAACTTAACTAAAAGTTATAAGGTAAACATGGAAGGGGATACCGTGACAAGTACTACCAGTGTGCATGAGAACGGAGATATGGTAAGGGAAGTCTTTTATTCCAGAGAAGAGGTTTCTCCCACAGAGTCTATAATGATTGAATCCAATAGGATTGAATATGACCGAGTATCTGAGGAGCAGGTGAACTGGAATATTTGGAAGGGAGACCAACAGACAGGTCATGGGGCTACTTATTATGACAGAATGGGACGTATAGTAATGCAAAAACAGGTGAGATATAACACAGAAGAGACCTTGCACTATATTTATGATAAGATCCTCTTAATGGAGCACTACAGGGAAGATATGTCAGGCAATATCACAGTCAGACAATTCTTTGACTACGATGATTTTGATAAGCACGGAAACTGGAAACTCATGCTGATCTATCCGGATGCAGACAAAATAATTCCAGATTTCGTAATCAGCAGAGAGATTGATTATTACTGAGTTCTCTAAATATCAAGTAAATACTGTTCGGGTGTCTGGGAGCCAAAGAGCATACTGGCCGGATTTTCAATAAATTCCCTGATCGATTTTAGAAATCCAACCGAATCTTTTCCGTCGATAACCCGGTGATCATAACTCAGCGCCAGATACATCATGGGTCTGATCTCCACTTTCCCATCAACGGCTACCGGTCTTTCAACGATGTTGTGCATGCCAAGTATTCCTGACTGAGGAGGATTGAGGATGGGTGTTGAAAGCATCGATCCGTAAATTCCTCCATTAGAAATAGTGAAGGTCCCGCCAGTCATCTCTTCTATACCCAATCTTGCTTTTCGAGCCCTGGCAGCAAGCTCGGCAATCTGTTTTTCAAGATTGGCCAGTCCCAACACCTCGGCATTTCTGATAATGGGAACCATCAACCCTTTTTCTGTTTGAACAGCAATACCGATGTCGCAGAATTCCGGAGATACTACCTCACCCCCATCCAGGTATGAATTGACAGCCGGGTACAGCTTTAATGACTCAGTTACCGCTTTGACAAAGAAGGACATGAATCCCAGTTTGATCCCGTGTTTTTCGACAAATTTATCCTGATGGTTCTTGCGAATATTGATGATTGTACTCATATCAGCCTCGTTAAAGGTGGTGAGCATGGCAGTTTCATTTTTCACAGCCACCAGCCTCTCACTAATTTTCTTTCGCAGCTGACTTATTTTGTTCCTGTTTTCCTCTCTTGAAGGCTCTGCATCGGATTCTGGAAAAGAACGGGTATCCCTTTGCTTCATTACCTGCCTGACATCACCGGCATTTATTTTTCTTAAACCGTTTATCACATCTTCAAGGGAGAGTCCTTCTTTCTCCATCATTTGTCTGGCCACAGGTGTAGCTTTAACAGCTTCATGAGCCGCAGATTCCGTAGCCGCCGACTCCTGCTTTGGCTTGCTTTCAGTTTTCTCCTCAGGGCCCTTTTTCTGTTCAGTCTCTGCTGTTTTTGACTCCTCTTCTTTGCTGGATTCTTTTTCTAGTTCCCGGACCTCTACACTCGTATCAATGGAGGCTACTACCTGACCTACCTTAACCGTTTCTCCTTCGCTCACTTGAATAGTGATTTTTCCTGATTGTTCTGCGATCAGAGGAAGGGTGGCTTTTTCAGATTCTATTTCACCCAACTCCTGATTTTTTGAGACCAACGCTCCATCTTCCACAAACCAGGAAGCCAGTTCAACCTCAGTAATTGATTCTCCGGGACTCGGTATTTTAATCTCCAGGGCCATTTTATTCAGTTTTGGATTTCTCTTTCTCAAAATAATAGTGCTGCTTCAGGATTTCCTTTCTTGAGCTCCCAATCACACATTGAAGTCCGCAGTAGACATTCAACAGTTCACATGTACACTCCCTGAAAACTTTGTCAATAATCTCTGTCTGGCTGAGTTCATGCAGCTTATGAAGACCTGTAGCCGGACTTCCCGAGGGTTGTCTGGTCACGGGTATCAATTCGGTGTTTTTCATGCTATTGCGGACGAAAAACCATGCTCCCATGTTTTCAGGCTCTTCCTGAACCCAGAGTGTAAGCATGTTGTTGTGATACTTCTTCAAAATCTCTGCGATCTTTTTTTCAGGGAACGGGAAGATCTGTTCCACTCTAATGAGAGCAATATCTTTCACCCCCAGTTTCTGTTTTCTTGAAAGGAGGTCGTAATAGATTTTGCCAGAGCAAAGCACGACCCTTCTCACTTCCTCAATGTCGGTATCAGGATCATCGTACACCGGATGAAACTTTCCTTTTTCAAGCTCATCCAATGTTGAAATACACATGGGATGACGCAGCAAGCTTTTAGGAGTAAATATGACAAGGGGCACCCGGCTGTTTTTCTTCATGTGGTTTCTCAGAACATGGAACAGATTGGCCGGCGTGGTCGGATTGATGATATGCATGTTGCATCGGGCGGAAAGGGTAAGGAACCGCTCAATGCGTGCACTGGAATGTTCGGGCCCCTGTCCTTCAAATCCATGCGGTAAATAAAGTACCAATCCATTCATCACCCCCCATTTCTCCTCAGCGCTTGAGATATATTGGTCGATAATGACCTGGGCCACATATTCAAAACCCATTACGCCATATTCATTGAGAGGTGAGTTGAATATGTTGAAAGGAGCTTGTGATTTGCCCAGATATTTTAAGGGAAAGTAAACTTCAGTGGTATCCTCCATCACCATTCCGGCATGCCGGTGTGAAAAGGTGCCGCGCACGGAGTCCTGACCGCTGATACGAACCGGGTAACCATCCAGTAGAAGTGAACCATAAGCAAGTAGCTCTCCCAGTGCCCAGTCAACCTGGTTAGCCTTGATCATTTTGGTCCGTTCTTCCATCAATTTGATGGTCTTCTTAAAGAAATGAAGATCACCAGGCAGGGTGTTGATTTGCTTGGATATCGCCTGGAGTGTCTTCAGGGGCACGCCTGTTGGGAGTCCATCTTCAAAATCAGATTCCTGTGCATAATTGATACCCTGCCATTCGGCTTCAAGGAACTGTTGTATGGTCACCTGTTTCTTTTTCCGGCTCTTCTCAAGCTGACCTTCGAGTTTCTCCTCAAATTCACTCTCGGCTTTCTCAACCTCCTCCTGGGTCATCACACCCTGTTCTATAAGCAATTGGCTGTAGATGTCCCTCGGATTCGGGTGATTGGCTATGGCCTTGTACAGGGTAGGCTGTGTAAACCTGGGTTCATCTCCCTCGTTGTGCCCGTATTTCCTGTAGGCGAGAATATCAATAAAAACATCTGTGTGAAATACCTGTCTGTATTCTATGGCCATTCTGATCACGTGTACAAGGCCCTCCACATCGTCTCCATTCACGTGCCAGATGGGAGCCTTTGTTACCTTTCCAACATCAGTGCAATAGGTGCTGGACCTTGCCTCCAGGTAATTGGTAGTAAATCCTACCTGGTTATTGATCACCAGATGAATGGTGCCTCCATTGCCATATCCCTCTAATTCAGACATCTGGATGATCTCATACACCACACCCTGGCCGGCAATGGCAGCATCTCCATGGATAATTACCGGCACCAATTTATTATTGTCGCCTCCATAGATGTGATCGATCCTGGCACGGGAGACTCCTTCAATAATCGGGGCAGATGATTCCAGGTGAGAGGGGTTGGGCACAAGGTTTAGTATCACTGCTTTATCATGGGATGTCTTAATCATGTTCCCATAGCCCAGGTGATATTTGACATCCCCCAGGCTAATGCGTTCTTCGTATGATTCTCCTTCGAACTCCTTAAAAATATTTTCATTCGGCTTTTCGAGTACGTTGGCCAGAACATTCAACCGACCCCGGTGGGCCATCCCTATGTTAAACTCCATGACTCCCAGTTCAGAACCATATTCAACAAGGTGGTTCAATGCCGGGACGAGGATTTCTGCTCCTTCAAGAGAAAACCGTTTCTGACCGACAAATCTTTTGTGGATAAACTTCTCAAATCCAACGGCCTGCTTCAGGTAATGGTAAATACTGATTTTCTCTTCCTTTGAGAACCGGGTCCTGTTTTGCCCTGTTTCAATCCGTTCCCTCAGCCAGCTGGTTTTTTCAGGATCCCGGATGAACATATACTCAGATCCAATATGGCCGCAATAAGTCTTTGTCAGGTGATCTACAATATCTCTCAGGGATGCTTTTCCAATCCCGATTTCTCTTCCTGCATGGTAAAGTGTATCCAGGTTTTCATCGGCTAATCCATAATTCTCCAGATCAAGGGTAGGGAAATACTTTCGCCTGATCCGGACAGGATTGGTCCGGGTGAATAAGTGTCCCCTTTTCCTGTACCCGTTGATCAGGTTAATTACCTTGAATTCCTCGTCAAAAGTGAGCGATTCTGATTCCGGATGACTGTAGTCCTTCCTTGCCAGGTCAAATCCCTGAAAAAAATGGAGCCAGCTCGGATCAATTGAATCAGGATCCGTTCTGTATTTCTGATATAACTCCTCGTTGGTCGGCAAAACCTGAAATCACAGGTCGAAATTATGAAAAATATGGACAAGTAACAGGATGACCTCTTAGCTTATCAGCAACACTTTTGCCCCTCTGATCTTCCTCTGTTTTAGTTCCAGCAGGGCCTTGTTGGCCTCTTCAAGGTCATATTCCTGATATTCAGGGAGGATAGGAATTTCAGCAGCAAGTTCCAGGAATTCTTTTACATCACTCCTGGCTACATTGGCAACACTTTTAATTTCCTTTTCCATCCATAAATGGTTCTCGTAACTTAATCCAAGCAGTACCTCTTTGTCTATGTTTTCTTTTCGGATCGCATTGATTACCAGTCTACCACCGGGCTTCAAACATTGAAGTGCCTTAACAACAGGTTTCCAAACCGGGGTAGTATCAATGATGCTGTCCAATAATTCAGGGGGCTCATCTTCAGTGTCACCTGCCCAGGATGCCCCCAGTTCCAACGCAAACTCCCTTTCTTT
>JARRQC010000249.1:0-3775 GCA_037382165.1 bacterium
CTGGGACATGGCAGCGGTGGTAAGCTGAGCCACGACCTCATTGACAAACTCTTCGCCCGGTATTTCGACAACCCCATTCTTCGCGAGCAGTCGGATTCGGCTTTGTTGAAGATCAGTGGGGACAAGCTGGCCTATACCACAGATTCCTTTGTAGTTGATCCGCTCTTCTTCCCGGGAGGGAATATCGGCAAACTCGCCGTGGCAGGTACCGTCAATGACATAGCGGTATCAGGCGCCATGCCGCTGTACCTGAGTTGCGGATTTATTATTGAGGAAGGGTTTCCGATTGATATGCTGCATACGATCGTTAAGGATATGGCAGAAGAAGCCCGACAAGCCGGGGTGATGATCGTTACCGGAGACACCAAGGTAGTCGACAAGGGCAAATGTGATAAACTGTTCATCAATACTTCCGGCATCGGGATACTGAAGGAAGAACATGCCGGCATCAGCGCCGGCCGGGACATCTGCGCCGGTGACCGCATCATCATCAACGGCAGTATCGGCGACCACGGTATGGCTGTGATGGCGGCCAGGAACGACCTGAAGATCGCTGCCACCATCACATCGGACTGTGCCAGCCTGAACGGCCTGATCCATGACGCCCTTTCGGTAAGTGAGGGAATCAGGTTCATGAGAGACGCAACCCGCGGCGGCCTCGGCACAGTGCTTTCAGAAATCGTACGCCACCGGGATTTCGGTATTCAGATCAATGAAACCGCCTTAAAAATCCAGCCCGAAGTGCGCGGTATGTGTGAACTGTTGGGTTTTGACCCGCTCTATGTGGCGAATGAGGGTAAGGTGGTAATGATCGTCGACAGGAAAGATTCGGATAAAGTACTGCACAAGATAAGGCAAAACCCCTATGGCAGGGAGGCCTCCATCATTGGTGAGGTGACAGACGACCACGATGGCATGGCCTGGCTGCAAACCGTGGTAGGTGGAAAACGAATTGTCGAGATGTTATCCGGACAGCAGTTGCCCAGGATATGTTAGAGGTCGTATTCGTGGTAGAATTTTGTCAATTCTGAGGTCAGGTCTTCAAATGCGATATAATGGTTCGCACAACCCTCTCTTGAGCATATCGACACCCGGCCGCCTACCTTAAGCACAAACGCAACCATCGGGGCACCACAGATCTTACATTCTTCATTGACCAGCAATTCCATGTTGCAGTGGGGGCAATAGAAATCAACCACCGTTCCCTTCTTTATTTTCAGTTCGGTCTGATGGTCATAACATTCATAGACAGAACATAAATAGATCACGCCGCGTTCGTCAGGGGTATTGATATTCAGCTTAATACTCGGATAGTCATGCAACAGGGTATCCACATCCATAAGGGATTTGCGGCAGTGCGGGCATTTCACATGCAGGGAAATTCTATTTTTCATGGTTTTTTTGGGTTAAGGATTCAAGCCATTAATTCCTGTAAAATTACACAATAATTGAGGATTTATTTCCCAATCCTGAATATAGAATCTCTCTAAATTATCAGTTGAACAAGCACATTCCCACACCATCGGCTTTCGATATTTAATACCTTTGCGTGAGAATTATAAACGGATTACCATGTGCGGAACATGCGGCTGCGGCCAGGAAGAACAGGTAACTTATACCAAACCGGGAGAGGGTCATCATCACCATCATGACCACCATCATCAACATGATCATGACCACGATCACGGACATCATCACCGGAAAGAAATACAGCTTGAAGCGGATGTATTGTCGAAGAACAACCTGAGCGCCCAGCGTAACCGGGGCTATTTTGAGGCGCTGAACATCCGCGCTTACAACCTGGTCAGTTCTCCCGGTTCAGGCAAGACCAGCCTGCTGGAGAAAACAATTACCAACCTCAAGGGAAAACTTGACTGTTACATTATCGAAGGCGACCAGCAAACCACCAACGATGCAGACCGGATACAGCAGGCAGGAGCTCCGGTCATCCAGGTCAATACCGGCAACGGATGCCACCTTGATGCCGACATGGTAAACCATGCGGTGAAATCACTAAAACCGAAACAGGATGCCGTATTATTCATTGAGAATGTCGGCAACCTGGTTTGCCCGAGTTTGTTCGACCTGGGAGAATCCCGGCGGGTGGTGATCATCAGCACCACGGAGGGGGAAGACAAGCCGCTGAAATATCCCAATATGTTCTCCACTTCGCAACTCTGCATCATCAATAAGACCGACCTCCTCCCCTACCTCGATTTCGATATGGAGAAGACGAAAGAATATGCCAGGCGCGTCAACCCGGAACTGGAATTTATCGAACTTTCGGTGAAAACCGGCGAAGGGATGAAAGCATGGTATGCCTGGTTGGAGAAACAGGAGAGAAGTTAGGGAAAAAGAAAGGGAGTAGTCTTTAGTCTCCAGTTGGCAATTTGCACTTATTGGACTTTTTATAGCGGTATGGATATTGTATTGATGAAATATCCGGACTGATCAGAAGCAGCACCCTGAGGATGGTTTGCAACCTAACTGTTCATATTGTCTACGTAAAAGTCACGGCACTGCCTTTATATGTACCTTCTGACAATTGCAATTTTTCGGAGCAGGCTACTTGCGCCCCAGCTCAGTATTATTGACAGGATAAATGTCAGCGAGAATTTAGCAGCGGCTGGTATATTTAGTTTTAAAAGTAAAAACTGAATCCAGACGACAAATATATAGTGGATAAGAAAGATCATATAAGCATTGTCTGAAAACGAATTCATCCAGTAAATGCTGGTTGTAAGCAGCTTACGAAAAATAGTTATGAATGCCACAGAAATAAGGGTACAAAAGAGTGGAAACAAAGAGTCATAAGCTATCCAGACAATAAACATGATGAATTTATTACCTCCGGATCCATGTGTTAAGAAATCTGAAACACAGGCATAAATAGCGAAAACCAGGAAGGACAAGATAGCCCAGAGCCACCATTTTTTTACAATTGCTGATGTCCTGGAAAAAAGTTCAGCATTGAAATCCGTATTCCCTATGAAAATCCCGAGTGAGAAATATCCAAAATAAAACAGGACCCTGCTCAGGTCGAACTCGAGTGGTCCCAGTTCTACCCAGGTGCCGGTTCCTACCTTGTAAGCCAGTGGCACATAAAGCAGCCAGGAAATGATAAAGAAAATGATGACAAAAATGAATGGTTTGTTTTTCAGAACATGAAAACGCACTTTCATTTTTTGATAAAGCGGATAGACTATTGCGAATATCAGATTGAAGAAGAACAATTCCAGTAGAAACCAGGGCGGACCGGCCGGCCAATCCTGGACCAGAAAGAAGTCTTTGATGTAAGCCATCAGGTTTATCTCATGACGGGCAATATAATAGGACGGAAAATAGGCGATAAGCATAAATAGCGTTCCCGGAAACAGGAAAGGAACAAAGAGCCTGAGAAACCTGTCTTTTATAAAAACTACGCGTCCCTTTTTATTTATACTCCTCATTAGGAATAACCCTCCTATCAGGAACATTAAAGGCATGATAAATACATCTAAGAATTCAGCAAAAAGATCAAAACCAATTCCCTTTTTTGCATCGATTATTGGATGGGTAGAGTTAATGTAGACATCATAATCGAACCGTCCATAGGTAGCGTAGGCTACGGCGGAATGCAAGGCAACTACCAAAATAATGATTGCGGATCGCAAATAATCCACCCAATGAACCCTGTTGACATCGTTCATTACATTTCAGTAATAAGGTACAAAAGGATGAGGGTTACCCAAGGTCAACCTTAAAATAATTTAAAACACTACAATATTAGCTAATT
>JARRQC010000250.1:0-3768 GCA_037382165.1 bacterium
TGTCAGGATTTACAGGATCCACTTAGAGGCGTACGAACCACCATCCGAAGGAGGCACAACTGTAGGAGAGTCCTGCAACATTGTTTTTTGTCCATGTATCCCCGCCATCAACCGACTTGTACAGGCCGTTGAAATAACCAGTCTTGTCTGCATAAACCGCATACAGGATATTTGGATTGGAATGGGAGACATCTATACCTATCCTGCCCTTTTGGGTGGGGGCCGCAGGCAGGCCTTCGGTGAGTTCTTGCCAGGTATAACCGCCATCATACGAACGGTAAATACCGCAGGTAGCGCCACCATAACTTCTGCGATTGGGCCGGCGAACACGTTCCCACATGGCCGCATACACCGTGTCGGGATCTTCGGGATGGATGACCACATCAATCGCTCCGGTAGAATCAGAAACGAAGAGAACACGCTCCCAGCTTTCACCCCCATTGACCGTTTTGTAAACACCTCTTTCGGAGCTATTGGCAAAGAGGTTTCCCATAGCGGCTACATAAACAATGTCGGGATCCCGCGGGTCTACTGCCATCCGCCCGATATTGCGGCTCTCTTCCAGCCCGGTGTGTTGCCAGTTGTTGCCACCGTCATCAGACCGGTAGACGCCCACCCCGTCATAGGCGAGCGAACCTCCGCCGGCATTGGCCTCACCGGTTCCTACGTAAAGTATATCAGGTTCGGATGGCGCAATGGCGATATCTCCTATGGAAAGGCTTAACGCTTCATCAAATATGGGAAACCAGGTAAGCCCCTGATCCGTTGATTTGAAAACACCCCCTGAAGCGGCGCCAATGTATAGGGTATTGATGTCTTCGGGGTGCATTTCCACATCAGTCAGTCGGCCGCCGGTATTGACAGGACCTTCAAATTCCCAGGATCCTGAGGTTCTTGATGCGGGCAGGGCTGACTTCAGCGCCTGGGTCTGACGGAGCGCATCAAGATAGGCCGTATGATTGACCTGGTCATAGGGAAAGGCCCGCTGCATGAAGAACCATTCATTGGGTTTCTCCTCCGGAAGAAAATTCCTGTCTTCTTTCAGGGTAAGAATCACCGGGATTACAATACCTGCAAGCAAGATCCATACTATTTTACCTGTAATTTTCATGTTTTCGCCAATGTCTGTCAAAGGTAAGCGGAAAACTCCTAAGCATGCTTTCGGACATTTACAAAATATCTCTCAAGCGATAGTGTGACGGTGAATGACCAATGCAAGAGGTTAACTTGTTTGCATTCGCTTTATTTTTCCTACAATTAATTGACTTTCAATATTTTTATGACTATATTAGTAGGCTATTGACATTTAACCAAAAACACCCAATCAAAACACTATGAAAAAATTTCTATTCTTATACCTTGCGGGAATGGTATTCCTGCTGGTACAGTTTTCTATTCCTGTATTTTCCCAGGACACCTGCTGGTGGCAAAACTGGGAGAAATCTGAAGCCAATCCGCTGTTCCCACAGGATGGTGAGGATTATTGGTTCAGCTCCGCTTATTCAAAAGCTATCCTTTACCAAAACGGCATTTACCGCATGTGGTTTTCCGCCTGGGAGGCAAGCACCGATCAATACGCCAAAGTAAGCTATGCGGAGTCTGAAAATGGTACCGATTGGATTATCGATGATCAACCCCTTTTCTCAGGAGGATCCGAAGGGGCATGGAACCATGTTATTTTTGTCAGTTCCGTCTTGCTGGTGAATGACACCCTGCGCATGTGGTATACCGGCTCACCAACGAGCAATCCCAGTGTTCCATCCATTGGATATGCCTGGTCGCTGGATGGAGAAACATGGACCTTATATCCGGAGGCCGTTTTCACTCCTCCTGTCTCTTCAGGGTCTTTTAACAGCATTTGTGAAATACTTTACGCAGATGAAACGTACCACATGTACTTTGGCAATGCCTCCGGGATCAGCTATGCCTGGTCAACAGACGGCATCACATGGACCCTTTATGATGATAACCCCGTTATAGAAAAGTTACCCGGAACTTTCTACGATTACGGCATACTGCCCTCCGGCATGATCCTGGAGAACGATACGATCCACATGTGGTTTTCAGGGGCAACTGGTATTGTTTCCTGGCGGATCGGTTATGCCTGGTCAACGGATTGGGTCAACTGGACGGTGCATGAGGAGATCGCCATGCTCCAGGGACTGCTAAATGAATGGGATGGTACTTGTGTTTTCGATGCCCATGTAATATTGGATGATGGTATTTATAAGATGTGGTTCACAGGATTCAAGCAAGGAAGCATATTCCGGATTGGTTACGCCGAAGGACCGTCTGCATCCACATTATGTCTGGCCAACGGATACATGTTCACAAGCCAGGAGAAGATCGAAAATTTTAAATTTGACTATCCTTACTGTAAAAAAATTGTGGGGAATGTGGAGATTACTGGTAACGAGATCAAAATGCTGAATGACCTGGAGCAACTGGAAGCTTTTGGGGGAATGTTAAAAATAGATGCTGATTCCCTCGAAGATCTGACTGGATTGCAAAATGTTTCTATTATTGAGGGTGACTTGATCCTATCGGGAAACAAGATGCTCCAATCACTCGACTCCCTTAAAAGGCTCCAATCCATCGGGGGAACATTTGACGTGAAACACAATGATATGTTGGAAAATTTCATGGGATTGGAACAGCTTTCCGAAATTGGGAATGACCTGTGGATTGGTCATACACCTTTCGGCACTGGCGGAAATCCCGTTCTTATGAGTCTTGAAGGTCTGGAAACCCTGGATACGGTTGGTGGGGATATTAAGATCGTCAACAATGCAGAACTCACGGTTTGCAACATCACCAGCATCTGTTCCTTTGTTAAAGATACTGCCTACATTGAAAGAATAACCATTGAGAACAATGCCGCAGGATGCGAGTCGGTGGAAGAAGTACAGATGGAATGTGCTGGAGTTGGACTGATGGAATTACCTCTCCTGCCGCAATTATCCGTTTACCCAAACCCAATACGGAAGCAAGCAGTGATCCGTTTTGTAACGACGCACGATGAAACTGTTGAAGTGTCGATTTACAACCTGCCGGGAGAAAAAGTCTTAAGCATAAATCAAGATGTTACCCTGGGTACAAAGGAGTACACCTGGGATGCATCAGCATTTCCCCCAGGTATTTATTTTGTCCGGGCCAGCAGCTCCGCCGGAACAAGAACGGTGAAAGTGATCAAGGTTGAATGACCTCATCCGCTATCAACCGGAAAAATCTTGCCGGTGAATCTTCATGGAATTTATATTGGATCAATTCCTTCAGTAAAGAATTGGTGACTTATCGTTATTTTCTCACACCAACCTATTGACTTATAGCCAAAAAATTCGTATATTGCATGTACTTATTAAACCGACTTATGCCTTTTATTAACCCAAAAAAACCCAACCATGAAGACAAGACTACGCTTAACATGGTCCCTGTTGGGACTGTGCCTGCTTTTTTTGACACCGGTTAGCCTGTTTGCTCAGAAGTTCACAGCATCACCGGACAAGATGCCCATCCAGCAATGTATCGATCTCGCCAAATCAGGAGATACGGTTATTGTCAACGAAGGAACCTACTACGAACAAATTGACTTTAAAGGGAAAGCCATCACCGTGGCCAGCCGCTATATACTCGATGGCGATGAATCCCATATCAGCAAGACCATCATTGATGGGAGTAACATTTCCGATAATACATACGCCTCGGTAGTTTATTTCAGATCGGGAGAGGATATTAGCTCGGTACTGTGCGGCCTGACAATCCGTAACG
>JARRQC010000251.1:0-4187 GCA_037382165.1 bacterium
CGGCGCAATTCCTTGATGCGGGAACCTATTTCTACCGCATCTCGGGCCCCAACGGTTTACTACAAAGCGGGAAGTGGATTAAAATGTGAGGGTTGAAGGGTGGAATGGTATACGTGCAACCAAAAGACAGAAAAATTAGGTGGAAATTGATGGAAATTAGGCTGCAATCAGCTGCTGCATCAATACCCAATTTCGCAAAGCTAATCTCGTCCGAAGGACTAATTTCGGCGAAGCCAATCTCCACTGCAACCCATTGGATTGATGAGTGGCGATTGGCGATTTGAAGGATGAATGCCTGCCCGCCGGATCCGGCCAATGCCGGAGAAGGAGGGATGAACGATGAGCGATGAACGATGAGCAATTAACCACTGCAACCTGCCGGATTGATGAATGGCGATAGGCGACAGGCGATTTGAGTTCTGTACTGCGCGACCCAGGCAAGCCTCCCAAAAGAACTTCATGTAAAAGTGGTTGGAAACAACAGTCCAAAAACTTGATTGTGATTCACATATGGTGTATATTTGCACCATCAAAAATAGTATTATGGCCAGACAAAGTATCTCACTTACAAAACCAAATGATGAGTGGTTAAAATCCCAGGTGGAGAAAGAGGAATACGCGAGCAAGAGTGAATTGGTAAATGATCTGATCAGACAGGCCAGAAAGCAGCAGGTTCAGGTTGATTGGATCAGAGCCAAATTGGAAAAATCTGAAAAGGGCGGTTTTACCGATGATTCCAAAGAAGAGATTTTAAGCCAGTCGAAGTCCTTATTGAATGGCTAATTATAGACTAAGCAAAGAGGCAAAAGAAGACTTGATCAGGATTCATCATTACGGTGTAGAAAAATTTGGAATGGATCAGGCTGACAAATACTTTGATTCATTATTCCATTGTTTTGACATTATTTCCCAAAGACCTTTCGCCTTTGAATCTGTAGATCATATTAAGAGCGGCTATAGACGTTGCGTATGTGGGAATGATAGTATTTATTACAGATTGAAGAATGAAATTGTTGAAATAATGGCAGTTATAGGAAGACAGGATTTGACTGAAATATTATGATCCCCCGCCCCAGCTTCAAGCCTGCCTGGCGGCGAGGCAAGGGTCCACGCTTGAAGATCCCTGGCTCAACCATGTACTTTGCTTGCATGCTGCGTGTGCCCTCCACCACGTAACAGACATTTCCAGAAGTCCAATCCGGCCAGGTTCAAACCATCCCCTTGGCCCCCTTTGGTGAGGAGGAGAGCTAGCTTTGCATCATCGTTTTGGAACACGACTTCGCGATGCAGCCAACGGCTGCCGCAACTATCTTATTCGACGCCAGGGCCTGATCGAGCGGATTCAGCTCAACCCTGTCCTATTGGGAACGTGAATACCAAAGGAATCTTCCAAAGGAATCCCTTCGGGACCTTTGGAGCTTTCAGGAGTTTCGGGAGTAGGTCATTTCTGACATAATATTTACTTTAAGCATTTTGAAGATAGTTGCAAGTTGATGAACTACCTTGTTAAAGAGGTCAAACGATCTAGCCATCCTCATAAACCCTGGTAAAGATTTTTAAAAGTAATACATTAAAAAGACCACACATTAATTTTATACCATTACTGGTAAACTTTTCGCTGACGATTTACAATCTAACTATTGCAACCTGCCGGAATGAAAAATGGCGAATAGCGACAGGAGTTTTGAACTTGGAATGAGGAACTATAGCACCCACTGCAACCACCAAAATAATTCCTACCTTGCACCTCATTTCCAGCTATGACCCAACCATCCCGATATGACCGCCGCGGTGTGAGCGCTTCCAAGGAAGATGTTCACAGCGCCATTAAAAACCTCGACAAAGGATTGTTCCCCAATGCCTTTTGTAAGGTAATTCCCGATATCCTGGGAGGCGAACCGGCCTACTGCAACATCATGCACGCAGACGGGGCCGGCACGAAATCCTCCCTGGCCTATCTCTACTGGAAAGAGACCGGCGACCTGTCAGTCTGGAAAGGCATCGCCCAGGATGCCATCGTCATGAACACCGACGACTTGCTGTGCGCGGGCGTCACCGACAACATCCTGCTTTCCTCCACCATCGGGCGCAACAAGAACCTGATACCGGGAGAGGTGATAAAAGCCATCATCGAAGGCACGCAGGATTTTATAGAAAAGATGAACGATTTCGGCATCGGCATCCACCTGACAGGTGGCGAGACGGCCGATGTGGGTGACCTGGTGCGGACCATCATCGTCGACTCGACGGTCACCGCACGTATCAAAAGGGAGGATGTCATCGAAAACAACATCCGGCCCGGGGACGTCATTGTCGGGCTGGCCTCCTTCGGGAAAGCAACCTATGAAGATACCTACAACGGCGGCATGGGGAGCAATGGTCTTACATCCGCACGCCATGATGTGTTCGGGGGCGCCCTGGCAGATAAATACCCCGAGAGCTATGACCCCACACTTCCTGCCGACCTGGTTTATTCGGGTAAAATGAATCTCACTTCCCCCACGGAGGTGGAAGACGTGGATGCCGGCAAACTGGTGCTTGCACCTACGAGAACCTATGCCCCGGTGATCAAAAAGGTGCTCGAAAAACACAGGGATCAGATCCATGGCATGATCCATTGCAGCGGCGGAGCCCAGACCAAGGTGCTGCACTTTATCGACAAACTCCATGTGATCAAGGACAACCTCTTCCCCACCCCGCCGCTCTTCAGGCTCATCCGGGAACAATCGGATACCGGGTGGAAAGAGATGTACCAGGTGTTCAACATGGGCCACCGGATGGAATTGTATGTTCCGGAGTCCATCGGGGAAGATATCATAGGTATTGCCGGCGAGTTTAAGGTGGACGCCCGAATAGTCGGCAGGTGTGAAGCTGCTGAAGAGAAACGGCTGACGATCACATCGGAGCATGGTACATTTAGGTATTAGTCTGTGGTCAATGGTAAAAAGCAAATTGTCACCTCCTAATCCAAAACCCTAAATTCAAAAACCCCTCTCCTTATGATCATCTCCTGGAAAGATTTTGAAAAAGTAGAACTCCGTGTCGGGACGATCATCTCAGTGGAAGAATTTCCCAAAGCGCGAAAACCTGCCTATAAACTGAAGATCGACTTCGGTCCGCTGGGCATCAGACAATCCAGCGCGCAAATTACCGGTCTTTATCGCCCCGAAGAGCTGTTGAACCGGCAGATCATCGGGGTAACCAACTTCCCGCCCAAGCAGATCGCCGACTTCCGGTCGGAATGCCTGGTGACCGGTGTAGTCGACGGAGATAATCCGGTGGTACTTATACAACCTGACAGAAAAGTAAGTAATGGGTTACGAATCGCTTAAAATACGTTATGGATATCTGGAAAAAGATACTTGAAAAGTTGGAAAATGGCCTCGATGTCATGCTGCTCGTTGTGATCGACAACCATGGCAGCAGTTCCGGGAAACCGGGTTTCAAAATGGCGGTTTGCCAGGATGGTTCCATGTATGGCACGATCGGGGGTGGTCCGCCCGAATTCAACCTGTCAAGGATGGCTCAGGAAAAACTGGGTAAACGGGAACGCAGCATATTTCTGAAACACCAGGTACACAAGGCAGATGCTGAAGCCAACCGGTCGGGGCTGATCTGTTCTGGTGAGCAATGGGTCGCTTTATATCCATTAACTGCAGGTGATACCGAACACATCAAACAAATAGCCGGTGCCCACAACAGCAACCAAAGCGGGGTGATCGAATTCAGCGAAAAAGGTATCCATTTTAAGGCTGGCGAATCTTATATTTTTGGTGCCGGGCATGTAGGATTCTCGCTCAGCAGACTGATGAACCAGCTGGGATTCCATGTCCGCCTGTTTGATGACCGTCAGGATCTTGCCCTGATGCGTGACAATCCTTATGCCAACCATAAGCAAACCGTCGACTACAAAGACATCGTGAACCTCGTGCCCGATGGTGAAAATGTATATGTTGTGATCATGACCTTTGCCCATAAAAGCGATGAAATTGTGCTCCGCCAACTCATCAGCAAAAAGATCAAATACCTGGGCATGATGGGCAGCGACAGGAAGGTGGCACAAATTTTCAAAAACCTGGCTGAGGAGGGTGTTGAGGCAAATCTCCTGGAAAAGATCGATGCCCCGGTAGGCCTCCCCATTGGAAGCCAGACAGCCGAAGAAATTGCCGTAAGCATTGCGGCAAAAG
>JARRQC010000252.1:0-3756 GCA_037382165.1 bacterium
GGCTTTATCCATTTTACTCAGCGATTCCCAGTCAGAGAAATTCATATTTTCACGACCAATCCGGATGTCCCTGGTCACAAGCCATGAAACTGGCGCAACATGTGAATACCAGGGATAGTTCGTTTCATTGGAATGGCAGTCATAACAGGCTGCCCGGAAAATTCCTGCTATTGTATCCGGCAGGCCATTATTCAGTAAAAGATCATCCGGGTTTTCTGCCGATGTTTCCGGCCTTTCGTAAGGTATGAATTGCAGGATGATAACAATAGCAATAATAACAAACAGGCTTACTTTTTTCCAGTTCATCAAATATCCTGATTTATTGAGCTAATTTTCTGGCCGTTGACTCAGCCCACTCCGAAAGGATCTTCTTTTCAACAGCGGTAGGCGTAGCTTCTGGTTTTTTGGAAAGGAAATCCTTCGGCGGCATCTCTCCCTCGCCAATGATATCCGCAATATCGGTAAGCTTACCCACCAACTTGTAGGTTTTCATTTCTCCCAGTTTATCCCATTGCAGTTTTTTCTTACCTTTTTCAGAACGGGATTCTGAATTGTGGCAGCCATAACAGGATTTATCTATCACCTGCTGGACATTTTCCGGGATCTCCATTGCATTTTCATCAGCATATACGAGATTTTCCTTATTGTCTTTCTTGCCGGTAAAACTTATCAATCCGATTCCGAGCAGGATAACAGAGAGGATTAAGGCATATTTTTTCATATGAAATAATTTTGAGATTTGTTTCACCCCAAAAATAACTTTTTTCCAATATTGCAGATATTGAGAATCCTGTGAGTACAGGAAAGGGGAATCAGGAAAAGTCTATTAATTCATATCTTAGCCGCTTCAACTTCAATCAAGTCATGACATTAGACAAACTCAGGAAGGAACTCCATGAAATCATATTTGAAGCCGATACCCGGGCTGGTGCGACTTTCGACTATATGCTTTTCGGTGCGATCATACTAAGCGTCATCATTGTCATGCTCGATAGTGTGGCTTCACTGCATGAGAAATACCTTCAGTTTTTTTATGTGACGGAATGGATACTGACTATCCTTTTTACCATAGAGTATATCCTGCGTATTTTCACCACAACCAAACCGGCCAGGTATATTTTCAGCTTTTATGGGATTATCGATTTCCTCGCTATTATCCCAACCTATCTGAGTATTTTCCTGGTAGGCTCACATTATCTGATCGTCATCCGCATACTCAGGCTGCTCAGGATCTTCCGGGTGCTGAAGCTTGTCCGGTATGTAGGAGCCGCAGAGACATTGAGCATTGCCATTGGCAACAGCCGGGGTAAGATCATTGTATTTATTGAAGTGGTCCTGGTACTGGTCATCGTTATCGGTTCACTGATGTATCTGATTGAAGGCCCTGAAAACGGGTTTACCAGCATCCCCAAATCAATCTACTGGGCGATCGTAACGATCACAACGGTTGGATACGGGGATATTGCTCCCAACACGGTAGTGGGACAAGTACTTGCCTCATTGCTGATGATAACGGGTTATGCTATTATTGCCGTTCCAACGGGTATCATTACCACCGAAATGGGCAAAATAAAAGAAACCCGGGTGAAATTAAACACCCAGGTTTGCCGTAAATGCCATCATCATTTACACGATGATGATGCCAGCTTCTGCAAGAAATGCGGAGAGAGTCTGAAAAACTGAATTTTTCTATTCAGCATCCTTTACACACCTGACCGAAAACCCATCAGGTTTGGTATAGGTGTACAAACCGATGTTGCTGTAATCTTTGTACAGTCCCCTGAATGAAGCGTATTGTTCCGTCTCTTCGGTGGATGACCAGTAGTATGCACTGGAATCTACCTTGCCATAAACGCCTTTCTTATCCCGGTAGCCAGCGAGCTGGGCATTGAATCCGGAGGAACCCCCTTCTTTAAGCGCTTTTCCGGCAACATCATGACCACCATAAAAGTTAAAGAGCTGATCCCATTCCTCATCGCTTGGCAAATGCCATCCATCCGGACAGGCTTCTTTCGCGGAATTCCAGGAATACAACCTGCCCCAGTTCTTGCAGTTTTCTGCATTGCCTTCATAACACCAGGAATCATCTGTTTCATAATTCAGGTTATCCGCCATCCATTTGGTCCCATCAACGTCAATGTAGTGATACTGCTGGCCATCACGTGCATCGGTAAAAGTGTCGGGTTCTTTCTTGGGTTTTTCCGGTGCTTTTTGTTCGGCTTCCTTTTCCACATAGACGATTTTTGTACGTACATCCGGTTCATGGACCGTCCTTTTGGATTCATCAGCCTTTCGTGTGCTGTCTATGGCTTCTGCAATCGCTGCCTGTTTTTCGGTTTCAAATTTTTTACGCTGACTGTCGCAATAATACCAGAATATGGCAATCAGGATGATGATGATAAGGATCCAAAGTCCGTTACGTTTCATAATTGGTATAGGTTTTAGTTATGCGGTAAAAATAATTAATTTTAACACTTTCCTTAAAGAATTGCCAATCGGACAATTTACATTTTGTCAAAGAACAGGATTTTTGCTTCGACCTGCCCTTGAGGAGACCATTAATTGCATGAATTCAGTAAGTATGTCCTGAGTAAATTAAAGTCATGCATAAATCCCACCAGGTCGTTTTGTTTTATTTGAAATAATTGCAAAAATAGGTCTTAACAGTCTCAATGTTCTGAAGAGATATAAAAGTTAACTCCCCTGTCAGATAGAATTCTGGTTTTATCATAAAACATACCAATCCTTCCTCATTGATCAGTTTCACTTTTCCGTTCGGAGCAGGTAGCTTTGATCTGTAAAACCCAAAATACCATGAAACTGAAGAAAGAATTCCTTGCGGCGATGATCCTCTGTCTGGTTTTATCAGCATTTGACCTGCCGGAAACAGGGTTGACCAATGAAAGTTCAACCGGTGATACTACTGAATTCGTATGTGTGCGTAGTGAAGAGGATATCAATTTGTATACAAGATGGATACCGGTTACAAAAGAGCGGTCAGTTCGGCAGATCATGGTGAGCTTCACCGTGAATGCCGGCAGGGAAGAGGTAATTGACATCTTGTCGGATGAAAGCTTATACCTGCAATGGATGAAGTCTGCGAAACAATACTATCGCATCAGGACGGTCAATGAAAACTCCTGGTACGCCTATATCCAGTTTTCCATTCCGTGGCCTTTGAAAAACCAGGATTGTATTTTGAAATATGAGGTGCTACCGCCCAGTGATGCGGCCATAAATGTCATACAGGTTTCCAGCGTTCCCGAGTACATGGCAGATCAGAAAGGGGTTGAAAGGATATCCCACATGGAACTCACCTGGGTTATTACAGAGATAGCGCCCGATCAAACGTTTATTCAATACTATGCCTTTTCGAACCAACCACCCAAATTCCCAACCTGGATCACGGACCCTATCATCCAGAAGAACACCATCAAGACCATGAGCGCTTTGCAGGATATATGCCAGGCCGTAAACCTCAAATATGCTTCATCATGAATACCCCGGTGCACAGTCTTTCAAAAACATTCTCCAGCGTGACCAAGAAACTGGCCAGTATCCATGCAGACCCTCATATAGTGGCCATGGGGTATGCCATGGGCATTTTTCTTGCATCTACACCGCTTATCGGCATCAAAGTACCAATAGCAATTTTACTTGCATTCCTTTTCAAATGGAATAAGATAGCTGCCCTGATCGGTATTTTCCACATCAATCCGCTGACAGGACCTGTCTTTTATGGATTTACCTTTTTCC
>JARRQC010000253.1:0-3724 GCA_037382165.1 bacterium
CAATTGCAGGGGCTCGGCAATTGAAGCCTGTGTAACAAGGAATGGCACTATTGTGGCGCCCTTGATGACTGAATTGGTGGGTTTCAAGGAGCTTACTCCTTATAAAGGAGGTTGGTGCGGTAATGAAATTTATCCGAATGCATTTACCCCTGAATTGAGAAAGAAAGCCACAAAATATACCCAGCTTTTTGGAAACCAGCTCAGGGAAGAGGGATATAAGGGGTATTTCGAATTGGATTTTCTGATCGATCAGGACAGTGGCGATATTTACCTCGGGGAATTGAATCCCAGGGTTACCGGAGCTAGTTCGATTACCAACCATGCGGTGTTCGCACTGGCGGACGCGCCTCTTTTTGTCTTCCATATTCTGGAATGGATGGATGTGGACTACAAGTTGAGCGTTAAGGCCATAAACGATCGCTGGGCGAGACAGGAAAATATTGACGGATGGAGCCAAATGATCATCAAACATACTGAAGATACCGTCGAATATATATCGGAGGCTCCCCGATCAGGGATCTATACTATGTTCGACACCGGCCATATACAATTTGACCGTATGGACACCCACCGGAGGGCGGTGGAAACCGAGAACGAGGCATTTTACCTGAATATATCCAGGCAGGGGGATTATCTATATGAAGGAGCGGATATGGGTATTCTGGTTTCCCGGGGTCGTATGATGACCGATGACTTCAAGCTGAACGACCGCGCCAAACAATGGATACAGGCCATAAGAGGAAAGTACGCATCCCAAATAGTGGAAGATAAGCGGGAAAAAGTGGTACTCTCGGGCAGTTTGACAAAGTAGCATATATGGAGTTTAAAAGTATCAATCCCTATAATGGCCAACAGGTTGGGCGGTATACGGCCATTACACACGATGAACTCGTCGACAGGCTAGACAGAAGCCAGCGCGCCTTTGAATCCTGGCGTAAGGTGTCTCTCTCAGAACGCTGTAAGCTACTCCAACGCGCGGGCCAGGTGCTGCGTAGCAATGTGGAGGAATATGCGCGAATGATAACCCTGGAAATGGGCAAGCCCCTGACGGAAGCCAGGGCAGAGGTGAATAAATGTGCATGGGTATGCGACTATTATGCCGAAAATGCCCAGGAATTCTTAGCTGTTGAAACTATTGCCACCGATGCTTCCCAAAGCTTTGTAAGGCATGATCCCCTGGGAACTGTTTTGGCGATCATGCCCTGGAACTTCCCCTTCTGGCAGGTTTTCCGATTTGCCGCACCAACCCTTACCGCCGGCAACACGGGGTTGCTTAAACATGCCCCAAACGTTTTTGGATGCGCACGGCAAATAGAGGATGTCTTTACCAAGGCGGGGTATCCTGAAGATGTGTTTCAGAACCTTATCGTGCATCATGACCAGACAGCACTGATCATCTCCCATGATGCGGTAAAGGCCGTTACCCTTACCGGTAGCGAAAGAGCGGGTTCGGCGGTAGCGGAAATTGCCGGGAAACATATCAAAAAGTCGGTTTTGGAACTCGGCGGCAACAATAGTTTTATCGTGTTTGACGATGCCGACATCGACCAGGCGGTTCAGACCGCCGTGACGGCGAGGATGCTCAACTGCGGACAAAGCTGTATCGCTGCGAAACGCTTTTTGTTGATGAGGGAAATCTATGAGGAGTTTGTTTCGAAATTCACCCATGCGGTAAAGTCTTTAACATCCGGGGACCCATTGCTTGAAGGTACGCAAGTTGGCCCTCTTGCGCGGAAGGACCTGGCCGACCAGCTCAACAGGCAGATCGCTAAATCCATCGAACTGGGGGCCAAATTGGTATTGGGTGGCAATCAGGATGAATGTTACCATGAGCCTACCATCCTTGGTGATGTGCAACCCGGGATGCCGGCATTTGACGAAGAGACCTTTGGTCCGCTTGCAGCCATGATCCGCGTAGAGGACGTTGCCCATGCTGTGGCGCTTTCTGAACAATCAAAATACGGGTTGGGTGTAACGGTCTGCACTAGCGACATCGAAAAGGCAATTGAATTGTCCGCCAGCGTAAGCGATGGCGCCTTCTTTGTGAACGAACTGGTGAAGTCAGATCCCCGATTGCCTTTTGGCGGCACCAAGAAATCTGGCTATGGACGGGAACTGTCCCGGGATGGCATCCTTGAATTTGTAAACCGCAAAACGGTATATGTCAAGAAGGGTGGGTAACCCAAGCATCTAGGTGTTTCCCCCTGCCAACTGCCACTGCCCACTGCAGACTCAGGATTACGCCTTCGGCGTGATCCTGACAGCGCTCCTTAGTCTAAATGAAAAGCCCGCCAAACCTTCGGTTTGTCTCTTTTTCCGCCTTCACTTCGGCAATCAAGCAAGCTTGTTGCCGCGCTCAGACGAAAAAAGCCCGCCTTGCGGGCGAGCTTTTCATTCTTAAGTGACCACGGCAGGATTTAAACCCTCAGCTGGAAACCCTATATTTTATAGGGTTTTCCGTAATTCCTATGTCTGTGTTGACGATTTGTGAACCTAAAATTTAGTGTGTTTTGATTTGACTTTTCGATTAAAATTAAGTGAATAGTGATTAGGTCTATTCACTTTTATTGAGAATTTGTAGTGAAGAATTTATGCACTACTGTTTTTAAGGATCTAAATCCGGTTCTGACCAAAAGCAATGTTGTGGTAATACGGACTCAAACATTGATGTCTTAATTCAGTTTTAATTATTTTCTTCCCATAAAAATAGTTTTGGTGTAATTACCCCTTAATTAGCTGCAGTACAGGTTATAAAGATTAGGTTATCTTTATAAAGTCGAATTTTCAACCAAAGGTCGGACTGCTGCCCACACTTAAATGAAATCCAATTGCACTAATACTTTAGGGTCGAGCGCAAAACTAATGGGAATATTCCTATTGATCCTGTTAGTTGGAAATACGACAGTTTTAGCCAGCGATTCGATCTATTCTTACAATCCACCCAGCGTTACTTCAATAGATCATTACACTTTGAGTGAAGGCCTGGCCTCAAATAACCTGAACAATGTGTTTGTTGACAGCAGAGGAAGAATGTGGGTAAACCCCGATGCGATGACCGCCAGACAATTCAGGTTGTCCTTTTTTCAGTTTGATGGCACAAAAAGCATTTTCCCTGAATTAAGGCCGGACTCGTTGCCTCAAAAGAACGCATCACAAACCTGGTTTGTTATGGGTGAGGCGATTGATGGGTTTTTGTATGGAGCTGATCGCTTAAACAAAACGCTGTTTTACTGGCATCCTGATAATGACATACAGTATTTTTTTAAGCTGGAGGGGAATGAAAAGCTGCTTAACATGGCTCCGCATCCTGAAGGAGGAGTTTTAGCTTTAACTGTAGAAATATTTGAGCAATTTAACCTTGGCAAGGAAACATACCGCGTAACCCACATAAAAAATGGAATAGCAAGACAAGTAGGATCTATTGAACTTGATTTCAAGGATGATCTAATTCCCATTACTCCCCAACGCCTGGAATACCCATTTGAGGTGACTGGGAACATCGCCTGGTTTTTTCACCAACGAAAGGGATTGGTGAAGCTTTCCTTGAATAGTGGAGCAATGGAGTTTACACCATGGACTGATTTTGAGGGCATACCTTTGATAAAAAAGAACTGGAGGGATGTCCCCAACGTTAGCTTTTATTGGAATATGATTGGCGTTCAAAAGGATGAATTATTACTCTATCTCGGTCAGCAAAATGGTTTTTTCACGCTTAATATTCATA
>JARRQC010000254.1:0-6206 GCA_037382165.1 bacterium
TCACCTTCAGGTCAGGGCCTACCAGTAGGGTAAAAGGAATACGCTTCAGGTCTTCAACAGTCAGCACGCTGCGTTCAAGCGCCAGTTCCCAGGTTTTTGCCGTTTTCTCCCGTAGTGTTTCATCCTGGATCCAGTCCAGTTCGGGCCAGAGATCGTATACTTCTTTGTTCATATAGGTTACTTTCTTGTCATCCCGAGGGAAGCGAAGCGACGAGGGATCCCCTGCAATGATTCTTCCGTTTCAATTGTATGGGATTTCTCTCACGTTAACGCGTGAGTCGAAATGACAGGTTTCAATTACAAATTCCCAATAATCGCATCCGCCATCTCTCTTGTCGAAGCCGCTCCATTGTTGATAACATCGGCGGTGCCTCGCATCTTCATCATATCATAGGTCCGCACCTTGCCTTCTTCGATGATGGAAGCAGTAGCCTTGCGGATATTCCTGGCGATCTCCTGTTCGTTAATGAAATCAAGCATCATACAGGCTGATTCGATCATGGCCACCGGGTTGACGATGGAAGTTTCATAGTCTGCATATTTAGGTGCCGAGCCGTGTGTCGGTTCGAAGACGCCCACTCCTGAATCCGGGTTGAATTGCGCAGAGCAGGCAAACCCCAGCCCTCCGATCAGTCCGGCGAAGCCGTCGGAAACGATATCCCCGAACATATTGCCGGCGACGATCACTCCATAATCTTCCGGGTTCTTGGTGAGCCACATCATCTGGGCGTCGATGTTGGTATTCCAGAGTTGTATTTCCGGAAACTCTTCCTTTTGCATCTGTATGGCACGTTTATACATCATTCCGGAGGTTTCCCGGATCACATTCGGCTTTTCACAGACGGTCACCGATTGATACCCATATTCCCGGGCGTGGGCGAAGGCGGCCCTCAGTATACGTTCAGTGGCATTTTTGCTAAAAATACGGGTTGAAACCGAGATCTCTTCTTTGGGGACATGCCCGAAATTTTTCTTGAACTTCGGATGTGTCATCAGCGCCTGGTAGACCTGGTCGGGCGGGTTAGACCATTCCACGCCGCCATAGAGCCCTTCGGTATTCTGACGAAAGATAACCGCGTCGACCGGGGGTTCTTCAATGGTATCAGCGGGACCCCGGCGGATGAAATTGAGCGGATTACCCTTATAACTGTGGCAGGGCCGCATACAGATGTCCAGACCGAAATGCTGGCGCAAGCCTACAATGGGAGATGAATATACCAACCCCTTGTCTTTTAACTCAGGGGCAAGCTCCTCAAAAGCTTCATCCTTGGGTTTGGAGGTGATGGCCCCAAACAGACCGATCTTGTGCTCTTCCAAAAGTTTGATGGTACGTTCCGGTAAAGGATTTCCCTCTTTGCACCAGAATTCCCAGCCGATATCACCTTCCACATAATCGGCTTCAAAACCGGCGGCATCCAGCACACGTATGGCTTCTTCCAGTACCGCCCTTCCTATTCCGTCACCAGGCATGGCGACAATGGTTCTTTTTGACATATAAAATCTATTTATTGATAAGTATAATGGCTATACAAATGTAGGGAGTTGCCGGGGATTCTCTCCATGGAAATCTTCTAAATTATTTGATTAGGGTAAGAAATAAGACAACCCGCCACATTACTTTACCATGAGTTTTCCGGTATACAATGTCCGTTCAGCATACGCCCGTAAGATATACAGGCCGGACGGTATTCCTGTAAGATCAAGCTGAACGATTCCGCCACTCTTTTCTTCCATGCTTACTTTGTGTACCACTTTCCCGGTAAGGTTAATTATCTCGACCTCCATGACTACATCCTTTGAATCAAGGATTAGACGGGTATGGCCGGAGGCGGGATTCGGGTAACATTGAATGGTTTCCTTGCGGATGAATTGCTCTGCCATACCGGGCAATACGGGAGCTTCCCCATTGAAATATTCCAGCCCTCCGGCGTAATTACCGGCGATCATAGTGAGGTTGCCACCCCCGGAAAGGTCAGCAAGCACTGCTGCAGTGCGCTCTCCCCTGTCGAAGTCCACACCAACAGTATCGAGCAGCTCTCCCAGTTTATCCGACAGGGTGAATTTCCCGTCAAGATTACCGTCAATATCAGTAAAGTGAAAAAGCTGGCCCTGTTCGGATCCCACCACCAGGTTCGTTTCTCCGGAAGGAAGCCTGAAGAAGAAGGGTGTGCTGTATCCATGCCACGAGACGTTATAATCGGTCACATTGATCCCGCCCAGGCTGTCTGTCACAAAAACAAAGGAAGGAGATGAGGCGCTTCCGGCATTGCGGTAGTAATTGAGGTTACCATCCTGCTCACCGATAACCAGGTCTTTCAACCCGTCCTTATCCAGGTCAAATAACTGGGGGGCGCTGAAGTAACCCACATTGATGTCAGCATAGTTTTCCGTGACCACTTCAAATTCGTTATCCCCCTTATTCCTGGCATAGATCAGCCTGCCGGTGCTGTCGCCCGCCAGGAGGTCCGTTAGCCCATCCCCGTCCATATCCATGAAGGCCGGGACGAGGGCGATCTTGCCCAGTCCGTCCAGCCCCGCGAAATTGGCATCCCACAACCGGAAGGAAGGGGCTTGCTGCGTTCCGGTATTCCGAAAATAGCTGAGCTTGGACTGGTTGACCACTTTCAGCTCATAATTCTCATAATAAGCATAACGAAACGAGCCGTAGTTACCAACGACCATATCTGTCAGATTATCCCCGTCCACATCGTGCAACACAGGGTATGCCCCGGCACCGAGATCTATCATCTCTGCCTGAAGAAAGTTTCGCTGGTTAAGTGAAAAGAAGGGTTTATTGTTGGCACCTGTATTCAAATACAGCCATACACTCCATTTGTTTTCCGATTGCAGGCCCGTTGGATCGAAAGGGCTGACGATCATATCCTTCACACCGTTATTGTTCACATCAATATATGCCGGCGCAGGGAAAGAAAAGAGCCTGATGGGATCTGAACCCGGCCATTCCCTGTCAGCCGACAGGATCTCTGCATTGTATTTGTTGCCTGAATTGTGCAGGGCAAAAAGTCCGGGAAAGTCTATATCCCCGAGGATCAGGTCATACACGGTGTCCTTGTCCAGGTCCATCATCAACAGGGTGGAACCGGTATGCCGTTCGTCGCGTGACACCGGGGCATAGGGTGTTTCCTGGAGAAAGCAGGTATCGAAATAAAGGTCATTCGATTCATCGCTCTCGGCAAACCTTCCCCAGCAGTATTCATGCAGCTCATAATCCAGCGAATCGGCATGGCCGTACTTTTCCATAGAAAGGTTCCGGTGATAGGTGGCAAAGGAACCCAGTACCCAGAAGGTGATGATGTCGAGGTCGCCGTCAAAGTCGATGTCCTCAATGGCAGGATAATCAACATCGGTGACCAGCAGGTTCACGTAGCCGCTCTCCTGGTAGGTTTCCAGGTAGGGATATACTACAAGTTCAAATTTGAGGACATCCTCCGAAATGTTCTTGTAGACCATCATGCCTGGCCAGCCCGGAGAGTAGGTGAATATATCATTCCTGCCGTCGCCGTTGTAATCCCTGAAGATCGCCCAGTCGTAGAGTTTGGGCAGTAATTTTTCATATTCGGGTTTGAAGCTGTAGTCGATCTGGTTATAGACCTGGTTAGTGATGAAGCAGAGGATGCGGTCTCCGTGCCGGTCAAGACCCACCAGGTCCCTGACGCCGTCCAGATTCAGGTCAACCTCATTGAACTGTGCCGTTGATGTGCTACGGATAGCATGGTTCTTTCTCATGATGGGCTGCCGGTTTACAGGCTAAATGTAACAATAATTATTCCTAATTTTGATCAAAAAAGGAGTATGGCGAAAATACTTGTGGTGGATGATGAAACCAGCATTCGAAGGACGCTGAAGGAGATCCTGGAGTTTGAGAAGCACAAGGTTGAACTGGCCGAAAATGGGATGAGAGCCCTCGAACTGGCCCGTGAAGAGGAATATGACGTTGTTCTGCTGGATATCAAGATGCCTGAGATCGACGGCATGGAAGTGTTGGAGAAACTACTTTCCTTCAGGGATATACCGGTGATCATGATCTCGGGCCACGGCACCATTGAGACCGCTGTTGAGGCGATCAAGAAAGGTGCCTACGATTTCATTGTCAAACCGCCTGATCTGAACCGTTTGCTCATCACGGTAAGAAATGCCGTGGACAAGAACGACCTTGTCACCCAAACGCGTCAGTTAAAGAAGGAGGTGGATCGCAGGTATGAAATTGTAGGACAATCCGAAAAGATCCTTGCCATGAAAGACATCATCGGGCGGGTGGCATCTACCACCGCCAGGGTGTTGATACAGGGGGAGAACGGTACCGGCAAGGAGCTGGTCGCGCGCCAGATCCATGAGCAAAGTACACGGGCAAAATCACCTTTCATCGAGGTGAATTGTGCAGCTATCCCTTCCGAGCTGATCGAAAGCCAGCTTTTTGGCCATGAGAAAGGCTCCTTTACCTCTGCCATCAAACAGCGCAAGGGTGATTTTGAGCTGGCACATGGCGGCACCCTGTTCCTGGATGAGATCGGCGACATGAGTTTATCGGCCCAGGCCAAGGTCCTCCGCGCCTTACAGGAAAACAAGATCGTTCGCGTTGGCGGCGAAAATGAGATCATGGTGGATGTACGCGTCATTGCCGCTACCAACAAGGATCTGAAAGAGGAGATCAAGAAGGGAAAATTCAGGGAAGACCTCTACCACCGCCTGACAGTCATCATCATTGAAGTACCGCCGTTGCGGGAAAGGAAGGAAGACATTGCCATACTGGTCAACCATTTTATCAAAAACATCGCGGAAAGCCAGGGGCGTTCTCCCATACCCGTCACCGATGAGGCGATTGAGGAATTGCAGGCCTATCACTGGAGCGGCAACGTCAGGGAGCTGCATAACGTGGTCGAACGGCTCGTTATCCTTTGCAGCCAGGAGATCACAAAGGAGGATGTAAAAAAGTATGTGGAGCCGTTGATGATTTGAGAAGGGAGTTTTGGGTTTTGAGAAAGTAGAGGCTCCGAAAACTTTTGGCTGTCATCTCGAACCGGCAACTTCCGGTGAGAATCCAGGACAAGCTGCCCCTGTGTCAGAACCTGGATGTTCCATTTATTTGGGATCCCTCGTCGCTCCGCTTCCCCCGGGATGACAACCCGAGCAACTACCCGGATTTAACCTCTGCCACCACTGCAAACAATAAACATCCCTCCCCTGTTCCATCCCGGAGCTGAAGCACACCCTGATGATCAGGAACCTGCTCAAATAAGGTCCAACCGGCTACGAATTAAGTTTTCAACCGATAATTCCCTCATCCCCCATACCCTTTTTCCCACGCCCCAATTCCACATTTTTTACAACACAGTCTACAAATTCCGTATCTTTGCAGCCCCCTTACGGGCACGTTCATAGACATATGGGGCTGACTGGTTTTGACAGCAGGTAGAATGGATACGTAAGCATGCCGAGCTATGTGATAAAGCTCGTAAATCCGTGTCACACAATTTTAATTGGCGAAAACAATTACGCTCTCGCAGCCTAATCGAAGTACAGTAGATTAAGGCCAAATCCTGGCACACAAGCCGGGACGGGACGGTTCGCAGGTGGATTTGTCCGATTCCGGCCTGATCACGGACCGCACGCAATTTCGGGCTGGTTCCTGTTTTGCTTCACAGCAGGGATGAGATAAAGAAGCTAAGCCGGCGTTCAGGGTGCCTGTACCCTTACGCCGGTCGAAAACCAAGAACAGGCTAAGCATGTAGAAAGCCTATGTGTTCCCTGTTTGGACGAGGGTTCGAATCCCTCACTCCACAATTGGATTGATGATTGGAGATTGGCGATTGTCGATGTGGGTTTGATGATTTGAGAAGTGTGTGACATATTTCAAAGACCAAATAATAATTAATGAAAACTAATCATATGAATGCACAAGAATTAATCAACAGAACAACATCGTTTGCCAAGTCATGCTTTCTATTAGCAGGGAGTTTACCTGATACGCGGTCTGGCGAACATCTAAGGATACAATTGATCAGGTCGGCAACCTCCGTTGCAGCCAACTACAGGTCGAGCAGGTTGGCTCAATCCAGGGCAGGCTTTATTTCGAAACTGAGCATTGTTATAGAAGAGGCCGACGAAACGGAATGCTGGATCGATTTTGCATTATCATTGGACCTATTAAGCGAAGAACTGGCCATTCCCTTGAAACATGAGGCTTA
>JARRQC010000255.1:0-3702 GCA_037382165.1 bacterium
CATAATTCATTCGGGCATCTCAGGTAACCTTCGCTTTGATGAACTCGCGATTCATCCGGGCAATGTTGGTTACGGATATTTCTTTAGGACATTCGGCTTCGCAGGCATAGGTGTTGGTACAATTACCAAATCCGAGCTCATCCATTTTAGCCACCATTTTGCGTACCCGCTCTTTGGCTTCTACCTTACCTTGTGGAAGCAGGGCAAACTGCGATACCTTGGCGGAGACGAACAACATGGCGGAGGCATTCTTACAGGCTGCTACGCAGGCACCGCAGCCGATACATGCCGCGGCATCCATAGCCAGGTCAGCATTTTTCTTCGGGATGGGAAGGGCATTGGCATCCGGAACCGGTCCTGTATTGACAGTGATATAACCACCTGCCTGTATAATCTCATCAAAAGCCGACCGGTCCACGATCAGATCCTTGATCACGGGGAATGGCCTGGCACGCCACGGTTCGATAACAATCGTATCTCCGTCCTTGAATTTCCGCATGTGGAGCTGGCAGGTGGTGGTCGCTTTGTCCGGACCATGCGGCTTCCCATTGATATAGAGGCTGCAGGTGCCGCAGATTCCCTCCCGGCAATCATGGTCAAATGAAACGGGTTCTTCCCCTTTGGCAACCAGTTGCTCATTCAGGATATCAAGCATTTCCAGAAAAGAGGCATTGGGAGAAATGTCTTTCAACGGATATTCAACGAATTTCCCCTCAGCTGACGCGGAGGCTTGCCTCCATATTTTCAATTTTAAGTCCATTTTTCCAGTTTTATCGTTCAACTCAAGCTACGCCGATTTATAATTGCGTTGTTTCACTTCAACAACTTCAAAATTCAGCGGTTCTTTATGCAATTTGGCTTCGCTTTCTTCACCGGTATATTCCCAGGCCGAAACAAAGGTCATGTTTTTGTCATCACGTAAAGCTTCTCCTTCCTCGGTCTGGTATTCTTCCCTGAAGTGGCCGCCGCAGGACTCTTTCCTTTCCAGCGCATCCAGCGCCATCAGTTCGCCGAGTTCCAGAAAATCTTCTGTCCGCAGGGCTTTTTCCAGTTCAACATTCATCCCTTTGTTGCTTCCCGGAACTTTTAATTTGGTCTTGAACTCCTTGCGCAATTCGCGGATTTCCCTGACCGCTTTTTCAAGCCCTTCCTTATTCCGGGCCATTCCGACATGATCCCACATGATCAGCCCCAACCTTTTGTGAATGGAATCGACGGTCACTTCGCCGTTGTTTTTGAGCAGCTTGTCAATTCTTTCCTGGCAAGCTTTTTCGGCCTGTTCAAATTCCGGCAGGTTGGTGTCAAAACGGGGTACGTTGATCTGGTCCGCCAGGTAATTTTGAATGGTATAAGGCAAAACAAAATACCCATCGGATAATCCTTGCATGAGTGCGGAAGCACCCAGCCGGTTGGCGCCGTGATCAGAAAAGTTGGCTTCTCCTCCTACAAACAGACCGGGGATGGTACTTTGCAGCTCATAATCCACCCAGAGACCTCCCATGGTGTAATGGATGGCCGGATAGATCATCATAGGTGTTTCATAGGGGTTCTCATCGACGATCTTTTCATACATCTGGAAAAGATTGCCATATCTGGCCTCGATAACGTGTTTGCCCAGCCTCTCGATCGACGAAGCAAAATCAAGATACACTGCCAGGCCGGTTTCCCCTACACCATAGCCGGCATCGCATCTTTCCTTGGCGGCGCGTGAGGCTACGTCGCGGGGAACCAGGTTGCCAAAGGCGGGATACCTTCTTTCCAGGTAATAATCCCTGTCCTCTTCGGCCAGTTCGGTCGGTTTTAGTTCACCCTTACGGATCTTTGCAGCATCTTCTTTCTTTTTAGGCACCCATATCCGGCCATCATTGCGGAGACTTTCGCTCATAAGTGTAAGCTTCGACTGCCAGCTTCCATGCACCGGGATGCATGTCGGATGGATCTGTACAAAGCAGGGATTGCCGAAGTAGGCACCCCGCTTATAAGCCCTCCATGCGGCGCTGCCGTTGGATGACATGGCATTGGTAGAAAGGAAAAATACATTGCCGTATCCCCCTGTCGCGAGCAGCACAGTATGTGCACTGTAGCGCTCCAGTTCACCGGTAACCAGGTTACGCACGATGATGCCACGTGCCCTGTTATCTATGATCACCACATCCATCATTTCCCGGCGGGTATATAGTTCCACGGAACCCTTGTGGATCTCCTTGCTCAGCGCGCTGTAAGCTCCCAGCAACAATTGCTGTCCGGTTTGACCGCGGGCGTAGAACGTTCTGGATACCAGGGCACCGCCAAATGACCGGTTGTCAAGTAACCCGCCATATTCACGGGCGAAAGGGACACCCTGTGCCACGCATTGGTCAATGATGTTGTTGCTAACCTCGGCCAGCCTGTATACATTGGCTTCCCTTGCACGGTAATCCCCGCCTTTGACGGTGTCATAAAAAAGACGGTAAACGCTGTCTCCATCGTTGGGGTAATTCTTTGCGGCATTGATCCCCCCCTGCGCGGCAATGCTGTGTGCTCGTCGGGGACTGTCCTGGATGCAAAAAACCTTTACATTGAACCCCAGCTGTCCAAGGCTGGCTGCTGCTGCTCCCCCGGCAAGTCCGGTACCTACAACGATGATATCCAGCTTTCTTTTGTTGGCAGGATTTACAAGATTTTGATGTGCTTTATAATTGGTCCATTTTTCGGCCAGCGGGCCTTTCGGTATTTTAGAATCAAGCTTTGTCATATCTCCCTAAAATTTGAAATAAATAACGAGCGGAATGGATATAAATCCTATGGTGATCACTATGGATAAAAATCTGCTAAGCCCTTTGAAGAGTGGCATGTAAGTCGGGTGATTAAGACCAAGTGACTGCATGGCGGATTGAAAGGCGTGATCCAGGTGAAAGCCCAGGAATAGTAAGGCAATCACATAGAATAAAGCATAGCCGCCAATTTTGAATTTGTTGACAACCAGCAGCCCCATGTCTTCAATATACCTGCCTCCTTCTGATATTTCCGGAACAAGCCCCTGCATTTTCAGGATGAAAAAATCTGTCAGGTGGATCACCAGAAAAACACCGATAATGACACCGGTGTGTATCATAAACCTGGAAAGAAGGTTCTCTTCGGAGGAATTCTTCTTTTTATATCCTTTGGGACGTGCCATCCAGTTCTGGATTTGCAGGACCACACCAAATAACATGTGGATGAGGAATCCCGCGAACAATACCCACTGGAAAGTCTGGATGAGCGGGTTGGTTCCCATAAAATGGGCGGCCTCATTAAAGAGGGCGCGCGAAGGGTCAAACAGGATCAATAAATTGATCGAAAGATGTACCAGAAGGAAAGTTAAAAGAAACAACCCCGCGACCGACATAACATATTTTTTGGTCAGCGAGGAGTAAAATCTGCTACTCATACCTATAAGCTTTTTACCTGATTACTGTATAGCTTAATTGCTATATTTGCTAGTGCTCAACAAATATATCAAAAGTTATCTCAGGTCTATTTTAGCACTTTGCTATTTATAACAAATTTAAATTTGGGTTGTTTATGAGATATTCACCAATCCCAAGCAGTTTCTTTGAGGACAACAGAAAACGATTTGCAGCGCTGCTTCCGAAAAACAGTGTTGCCATTTTTCATTCCAATGATCAGTTTCCCCGAAATGGAGACGAATTTTACCCCTATCGGCAGCAAAGCGATTTTTTT
>JARRQC010000256.1:0-6428 GCA_037382165.1 bacterium
TATTGCCTCAATTTCAGTTCCATTATAAGAAAGGGTTATGGATTCTGACGATTTGAAGGTGTGACCGGTTTTGATCAGGATAACCCGGGTGTTCTGGTCAAGTGTCAAGTCGGTTATTTCGATTTCCGATTGATCGGCAAACAGCTGGAAACCTGCTGGAAAAGCAGGCAGGGGCCCGCCAATTGGTTTATTGATGTTCAGATGGATGGTGTGCTCATCCAGGGTGAAAGAAGATACATACTGCGCAGGGATGGAAGTTGTCGACCCTTTTTTCACAAATTCAAAACTGCCTGTATTGAATTCCTTTTGGTCGATAATAAACCTCAGGCGTTCATCATCGGTTGTCAGGATCACATCAGGGAGGGTGACAGTTTGCCATTCCTGCCAGCCTCCGGTCGCGGGTACCGGTTTGATTGCTGAAATATCCGCACCGTTCGCCTTAAAATGAAACGACCCGCCCGTCGTTTCAGAGGCGACCCTTACCTTGATATCGTAGGCGGCATTTTCCTGGACAGTTACGGTATATTGCATCCATTCATCCGGTGCAACGAAACCTACATTATATCCATTCGAGTTGCCTTCATCGGAAGACCGTTCAATATCCACACCATCATTCCGGTAGGACCATCCCTGGTTCCATGCCGTATAGCTACCGGTCGATACCTGGTAGTTGGCAATATCGTTATCAGAATAGGCTGTGCCCGGGCGGCCCAGGTCGAAATCTGAGGCATGCACAGTCCCTGGAATCTCGTGGGTTTTAAAGGGGATGGCTTCATCAGCATAGACCTGTCGGAACATGGCATCGATCACATCCTTCTGGTATATGCAGTTTTCCATTTTTAACAACTCCGCAGTTTCCATGAGCGCATCGAAGGCAAATTGCATGGTGGGTTTTTCACCATTACCGGACCAGTAATCCAGCAACACCTGGTATTCCGCTGTTTTCATCACGGAAAGCGGGCCGGCGATCGATTCGATCTTTTTCATTGGCCACCATGCCCATCCGATATTGTTGTCTTCAATCAACCTGATGGCATCCCTGAACCAGGCATTGGAATTTTCCCCGGCTTCTCCAAAATAGAGCGGAGTATTATATTGTTCCCTGATATCCAGCACCCATTGAATGGATGCCTGGTCGTTGAATGACCAGTATTTGTGGGGGCTGTAAACCATATTGTCGTCCCATGGCGGGGTAAGTCCCGTAAAATCGTTGGCGAACCAGTTGCCTTCAATGAAAATGATATGGTTGGTGTCAACCGTACGGATGCTGTCGGTGATCTCCATGTACAAGGCTTTCAAAGGACCATTTCCCGGCATCTCCCAGTTGGTTTCATTGATCAGGACGTAACCGGCAACCCATGGTTCATCAGCATAGCGTTCGGCCAGTTTCATCCAAAGGGCAACCGTTTTATCCCGGTTCAATTTACTCTCCCAAAGGGATGGTTTGGAAGGATCGTAATCAGATATTCCTTCATCCTTGCCTTGTCCACCGGGAGCGGCATGTAGATCGAGCACTACATACATTTGGTTTTGCGCACACCAGTTGATCAGGCTGTCTGTCATGATGAATCCCTTTTCCAGCCAGGTATGCTCTCCTTCCACCGGTTCCTCTTCAATAGGCAGGGTAAAAAGATTGTAATGCATGGGTAATCTGACGGAGTTGAATCCCCAGGCGTGCAGGGAGTCAATATCTATCTTTCTGACATGGTTGGCCTGCCATGCATCGTAAAATTCAGCGGTATTGGTCTGACCGATCAATTCTTCGATATGTGCCTTTATTTCATGTTGTGCGTTCGCAAAATCGGCAGTCTGCAGCATATATCCCTCCTGGAGCATCCATCCGCCGAGTCCCATACCTCTCAATAGAATTGGTGTTCCGTTCTCATTGACGATCTCCTTGTTGCTGGTCCTGAGGAATCCCTGTGCAGGTAAAGTGCCGGCAATAAAAAAACCCATGACTATTGGTAATTTATCCCACCAGCTGAATTTTAAAATAGCTGAAGTGGCCATCACGATGACCAGTGCCAGTCCGGTATATCCCCATTGTCTCAGGACCAGGAATACCGGCAATGCAACAATGGCAGTTTGCCAGATGATACCAATCCCAATATTAAACATATCTGCGGAGAAGGTATTTTTAAACCTGAAGTCCGGATTTTCGGCCGAAACCCGTTTTCTCACGGGCTTCCAGAACCCCCACGGCTTAACCGATTTGAAAAATTCATCGAGGACCTCGGTTTCTGTTGCAGGCTTCAGGTAGGTGCCCAAAAATCCTCCTGCAAGTGAAGAAAGTAAAAGTAGAGGGAAATAATAGAGTTCAAGGGTTTCTTTGAAGATCAGGGGAAAGATCAATGCCGGCACCAGGCCTGCCAGCATACCCCAGAAATAACCATGACCGTTGAAACGCCACCAGTACCATTTCAGGACGTTTGAAGCGACGTAACTTCCCCACAGTGCCGAAACGATCCATTGCAGCAGGCTGTTCACATCTTTGGCATAGATACCGAAGATTATGCTGATCACCATGATCAGCACCCCCACCAGGTAGTTTGTTTTTTTGATTTGTTGATTGGTGGCGTCTTTCTTAACTTTCAGGTAGATATCGTTCACAATATAGGCCTGGGCTGCATTCAGCGTACCGGCGAAGGTTGACATGAAAGCGGCGAGCAAGCCTGCCAACAGCAGTCCCATCAAACCGACCGGAACGAATTCGCGGATGGCGGAAGGGAGGATTTGTTCAAAATCCACCTGTCCGGCCACGATCAGGTTCAGTTTGTCATAATATAGGACCGCTCATCTTTGCCCCTTCTTTAGGTGACCGCGTGGACAGGATTTTCTGCATGTCGTAGTTGGGTGCCGGTCCTGCGGCGCTAACCAGGAAACCTTTGAAAAGCATCATCATCATAAAAACCGAAAAAAGCGTGAACCCGTCTTCCTCGATTTTCCGGTTTACCTCCGGGATGATATTGTTCCAGTCCAGGTCCAGTTCCCATCCAAACCATATTGAATACCATCCTTCCGGTACGTTCAGGTAACCGTAATCTGCCAGGGCGTTCATGGCGATAACCCCTATGATGATGGAAGAAATGGTCATGATGGCATATTGAAGCAGGTCGGTCCATACAATGCTCATCATTCCTCCCAAAACCGCGTAGAGTGTTGCAAAAAGAGTAAAAATAACACCATAGACATGTGGGATGTATTCCGGTGAAATAATTGTCGGGTCAATGCCGAAGGTGGCGCACACCACATCCCAGGGGATGAAAATCATGATAAACTTGCCCAGGCCTACAAACCCGTAGGCCAGGAACCCCAGACAACTGATCAGTGCATAGACAACGACAATGTTGTGTGAGCGTCTTGCCCCGGAACCTTTCCCAAACCGTGTCTGGATCCACTCAGCTCCTGTTGTCACGTTTGACCTTCTGAGCCATATGGAAAGATAGACCATCAGGAAGATCTGGTTCCATACCGGCCAGAGCCAGGGTATCCATATGCTTTTCAGCCCATAGACAAATCCAAGGGTCACCAGCCACATGGTACCTGAAATGTCGAACATGCCGGATGCATTGGAAAGGCCGAGCATGTACCAGGGAAGCTGGTTTCCACCCAGGAGGTAGGATTTTTTATTTTGCTGGGCACGCTTTTTCAGCACAAACCCAATGACAATGGTTGCCATCAGGTATATCCCGATGATGACCAGGTCGATTAAGTGTAATTCCATAATTAATCATTGGTGCACATACCTTTCCCCTCTTCAACTGAGCTGGGGGCACAATCAAATACACTTTATCCGGTCGTCTTATCATCAAATGGAAAAGTCGAGCTTTTCCTTTTTCGTCCTGTCATAAACATCCTTACTGAAGATAAAGACCTGGGCAGGCTTATGTGCTACACCGGTTTGTTTCTCATCCAGCGGGATGACATATTTCATGTGGGCAACCTTTTTGCGAAAGTTGCGGCGGTCAAGCCTTACACCAAAGATAGCTTCATAAAGTTTTTGCAGTTCTGTCAGAGTAAATTTTTCACTGAGTAATTCAAATCCAATAGGTTCCCTTGATAGTTTTAGTCTCAATGCCTGCAATGCCTTCTGAATAACGAATTTGTGATCAAATCCCAGTCGGGGCAGGTTTTTTACATGGAACCACTTTGTTTCCTGGTGCTTTTGGTCCGGGTTTACTTTCGAACTGTCAACCAGGGAATAATAGCCTATGGAAACTACATAATCCGCCGCATCCGGGTTTGTGCGCCTGACCCACAACTGGTCTGTTGGATTGGACATACGGTTTAGGTCACCGAAAGTGTAAAATTGTTCCAGGTAAATATTTTTCAGTCCTGTCTTATCCAGCAGCACCCGCTCCGCCGCTGTGACCAGGTCCTCACCCACCATCACATGGTGACCTTGCACGGTGTAATCGGTTATCAGTACTTCCCCTGTTTCCGGATCTTTGAGTTTTCGCTCTGTCAATAACACATTCAACTTGCCGTGGTCAAAGCCAAAAACGACACAATCGACCGATAAATTAGGGATGATCTTAGGCATCGAATTTAAATGTGTTAGAAGTACACTATGCAAATTTATATAAATAAAATATGAAAAGTCAAATGCTATATTTCGCTATTAAATAATCTGTAAGCTTGAAAAGCTTGTAAAATAAGTAAACATGTATAGTAATTAAGACAGAATCTAAATAGTAACTTTTTTTAAGAATTGTTTTAGGTGTTTTTATTTTTCTTTTACTTTTGACTGTGTAATTATGACACAAAGTTTAATTACATATAAACCAACAAAATTATTTTAAGCCATTAACCTGCATGTATCAGATACATTTTTTTCGGTCGTTTTTTATCAATAGCATCAGGTAATGATTATTAATTTTAAAGCAACAAATAAATGTTTTACTTATGAAAGCAGATTTTTACCAACGTTTTAGAATGGGTGCTTCCGTAAAGAAGTTGTTGTTGTTGAGCTGGCTGTTGTTTATCGGCGCAGCATTAACCTTAACGGCGCAGGAAGTGTACACTTACACAGGTGTCATCCGTGATAATGTCGGAAACACGATGCCTGGTGTCAATGTGATCGAAAAAGGGACCAGCAATGGTACGATCACTGACATTGATGGAAATTACAGTCTCAAATCCTCGAACAGCTCCATCACACTGGTTTTTTCGATGGTAGGTTATGTTCAGCAGGAGATGACCGTATCCCCGGGCCAGCAGGCAAATGTCGAACTGGCTGAGGATATCGTTGGACTGGATGAAGTGCTCGTGGTGGGTTATGGAACCCAAAAACGGGCAAATGTAACCGGTGCAATCTCAACCATGAGTTCTGATCAACTCGTAGAGATACCTACTGCAACCGTTGACCAGGCTTTGCAGGGTCGGCTTGCAGGTGTCAATGTAACGCAGAATTCAGGTTCACCTGGATCAGGATTGAGCGTGATCATCCGCGGTGTAGGTACCAATGGTAATTCTCAACCACTGTATGTAGTGGATGGAGTGCAGACGGGTAGTATCAACAGCATTGAGCCTTACGATGTTGAGTCTATCGAAGTGCTTAAAGATGCCGCTTCGGCTGCCATTTATGGTGCACAGGCTGCTAACGGCGTAGTACTGATTACAACCAAAAAAGGTAAGTTGGGTGAAGGAAGGGTAAATTACAACTTCCAGTATTTCCTCAACAGTGCTCCCAAGCTTACGGAAACCATGGATGCCGCCAGCTATTCACAGTGGCTGTCGGAAGCTGGTGTAAGCGGAATTGAAGAGCCGGACCAAAATCCTTACAATACGAACTGGTTTGATGAAATTAACGAAGTCGCTCCCGGTCAGCGTCATCACCTGTCATTCAGTGGGGCTACCAATAAAGGTAATTACTACATTTCAGGTGCATACCTGAATCAGGACGGTATCATCGGTGGCGATAAGAGTAAGTATGAGCGTATCATGCTTCGTACCAATGTTCAACAACAGGTTAAACCCTGGTTGAAAGTAGGTGTCAATGCAAATTACCAGCATTTCAACAGGTATGCATTCACCGAAGATGACGAATTTGGAGGAATTGTTTCGAGTGCGCTGATGCTTGACCCTTTTACTCCTGTAGTATATGAAAACGAAGTAGGAGATAACCTGAGCGAAAATATCATGGCTTCCTTCCAGACAGCTATTGATGACGGCATCGCCGTTCAGGATGATGAAGGAAGATATTATGGTATTTCCAATTATGTACAGGGTGAGTCTGCAAATCCGGTAGCACGCATTGGACTTTCGAAAGACAGCTGGTCAGAAGACAAGGTCGTAGGTAATGTATATGCTACCCTGGGGGGCGAAACATGGAAAGGAATTTCATTTACCACCCGCGCGAACCTCGATTATGCCAGTCAGCTCTACCATACCTGGTATCCCTCCTTCTATTTTTCCGGAGAAAACCA
>JARRQC010000257.1:0-6590 GCA_037382165.1 bacterium
CTGTTCCTGATTTAGCCTGATTAAATACTTTTCCATCGACGGAGTAAACAATGGAACCATGATCTCCGACAGCTATAAATATGTTATCATTTGAGAAAGCGCAGTTAAGTCTGGGTTGGCTGGAATGATCAATAGTTTCACTTTCACCATGAATCGAGATGTTATCAATCCGACCATCGGCTCCTATTGCGATATACTTATCCCTGAAACGTACTATATCTGTGTAACCATTTAAATGGCTTGATTCATCAGGGATCAATTCGAAGGCAAATAATAGAAGAATTGATCCCCACAACAAACTGGGTATAATTTTTTTACCTCGATTAATATCTTTCAACATCAACTTATTTAACACTTATTGATGTCTATGTACTTTATCAAAAATTAAACAGATTATTTTGCTCCACTATTCTGAATATGGAAATAGTCCACCGACATCTCAAATGGAATCTGAGGCGCAGCCTGTTGCTGCCCTCCGCGCATTCTCATAAAAAAGAGCATTCTTGGATCCGGTATTCCTTCACAAGCAGTTACACCTGCCTGAATATCTTTAAGCAGAAGTTTAACGCTGCCTGCTGATTCATACTTTTTCCCATCCGGAGAACAGGAAGCTATATATTGATCTCCTTCTTTTTCCAATTTGAAATAAAGCGTATTATCATTTTTAATAATGTCTGCCATACTCAATGTTGATATATCCTTCTGATTTCCGTTCTCCTCAATAATGAGAAAAACAGAACCGCTCGTATTATTGTCCCGTCGCCTGAAGCCTCCGCCAGCGCCATAGACCAACTTTACATAGTTATCATCATCCTGGTAGGCAATTAATCCGCCATGCTGCGAAAAACCGGTAGGTTTTCTCGAAAATACAAGTTTGGATTCTATTACCCAATCTGTGTTAGCACTTTGAAGCAAAATAGTCTCTGCATTATTACTTGCTTCTTTAAGGCCTCCATCCTTTGCGGTAATTGTAAGCGATCCGGATTTTTCAGACAGGCTCCAATCTTCAGAATTTTCCCGTATCCAGCTCCATTTTTCCCCAAGCGTTGAATTGTTGAATTCATCATCAACGGATTCAATCCCAAAATTCACATAGTACGAATTCTTTTCCACGGTAATGTTGTCTGTCAAAGTAATGATAGCCGTTCCGGGAACATGCTTTGCCTGTTCAACCTCAACCAGAATATCCGGGCCGGAAGATGCGGCTTTGACCACTGGAACTTGAGATGCAGAAGCCGGTAAAATATAGCTGTAACTATGCATATCCGGATCAAATTTAACAACTTCTTTACCATTAACTGTCAAGCTGACCAGTCTCATATCAGGCGTAAGCTTTGCTAATTTCATAAAAACTGTCGTCTGTCATCGCTGCTGTTACGCTTGTTTGAGCACTGGAACCATTTTTCATTACTGAAACACCACAATCGGCTACTACCGTTTTTAGCTTGGGAATAAACTCCCCTTTCATAACCGCTGATACAGATCCCCTGATATCTTTTGAAGAAGCGCCTATTTCAAACACGTACTTTCCCTTGTCAAAGGTCATTTTATTTTTATCCATATCCCAGAACCAGAGATCAGCGCAATCAATATCAATCTGAACGGTTTGCATCTGACCTGCCGGGATGGTTACCCGTTTGAATCCTTTCAGCCTTTTGATTGGTCGCTGCAGCGATGCCGGGCTCTCCGGCGTTCTCATATAAATTTGAACAACTTCGTCACCATCATAGGCCCCGGAATTTTTAACATCAACAGTTATGGTGATTTTATCATTTGGAGTTATTGTGTTCTTATTGATTTTGAAATTGCTGTACTCAAAGGTTGTATACGACAATCCATATCCAAATTCATAGGATACGTCTTTATCGAAATACCATAGCGTACGGCCGTTCTTTTCCTTACTGCCTCTGAGCGTGTAATCCGTAATTGGTGGAAGATCTTTGACTGATTTATACCAGGTAGCATTCAGTTTTCCACCCGGATTCACTTCACCAAAAAGGATACTGGCAATAGCATCACCCTGCGCCTGACCGTTATATCCTGTCCAGATTATTCCGGGGATATTTTTTAGATTTTTAAATTCCTCAACTTCAACACATCCCAATGTCTGCATCACTACTATTGTATTAGGATTGGCCTCTGCCACAGCTTTAATAAGATTGACCTGATTGCCGGGTCATAAAAGGGTGAGCCTGTCGGCTTCTTCAGTGGCGGTTTTCTCATCGGTTCCAACAAATACGATGGCAACATCAGCTGAAGCTGCGGTCTTGACGGTTTCCTCATCAATTGAATCATCAACCGGCGCTTTATAAACAAGATAAATCGTTTGAGGCTCATTATATCCAAGCTTGTTGACTTTCACTTTCATCATAGTACCGGTGCCGTAAACACCGCCTGCTCTCATTCCGGCAGCAACGGTCGCATTTAGAGTTGCCTGCAGATTTCCTTCGGTCGAACCGGCTCTCACTTCAACGATACCCCCTTCAGTAGGAATATTCAGACTGATGCCGATTGTATCAACATTCGTCAGATCAATGTTATTATAGGCAGTCCAGGAACCGTCATTTATCGTTCTGACCTGTTCCTCATCACTCATACCGGATCCAACTGTGATTCCCCTTGAAGATGAACTGAATTTTGTCGCATCGAATTTTGAAATTGTCCCGTCGGATTTTATTAATTCAAATCCGGCAATATAGAGCAAATTACTTTTGCTTGCAGTATTACCGCCTGTTGAGACAAGAACTTCTGTAGAGAGACCGTTTTTTGAAATATATTTTTTTATTCCATCCACCGGAGAAACCAAATTATCCCGTGACGGTCTTCCGGAATAAGGGCCAAGAAAAACGTTACCGGCCTGCGGACCAATCAGGGCAATTTTTTTAATTGATTTAGAATCCAGAGGTAGAGCCTTCTTACTGGTTTTTATACAGATATCATTCTTTAAAAGAACAGGCGTTTTGGTTGCAACCTCCAGCGCAAGCGCCTTGTTAGCCGGTGAACCAACTACGCTGGCTTCTGTATTGGAATAAGAAACATTTTCAGGCGGATCAAATTCACCCAGTCTCATTCGTATTGTAAACATATTTACCAATGCTTTGTCGATATCTGCTCCTTCGTGCAAGTGTATCCAGATAGAATTTACTGGCTGATGTTGGGACACCGTTCACGGCATTATAAGATGACATTATTGAAGGCAGGTTATCATCTTCAATAAGTTCTTTATAGGGGAGCAGGTAAAATTCCCTCATATCCCGGCTATCCATATTTGAACTGCTGACATGCCGGTCGAATTCGCTGTTGTTGGCAAAGTAATGTTTACCGCAGGGAACAGATTTCAGGTATACTGCATCATTCCCCATCATCCCTCTGACGAAACCACCGGCAATTTGAGAAACCAGGAAAGGATCTTCACCGTATGATTCGCCTGTTCGTCCCCATCGTGGATCCCTGACAGGCTCAACTACCGGTGACCAGTAAGTCAGACCTAAAATTACCGGAGAATTTAACGCCCGGGCTTCGTCTGAAATGGCCGTTGCTTCTCTTTCCATCAAATCCGGATCCCAGGACGATCCGAGAGCTACACTGTTTGGGAATGATGTGGGCGAAGCTGCGCCCGGACCCATACTAAATCCTCCCATTACGCCATGCAGGGCTTCATTCCATACTCTGAACGCATTTATTCCCAGGCGAGGCACCGAAGGCATATTATTTCCCAATAAGCTTTGTTTTTCCTCGAGAGACAACCTTGAGACCAGATCAACGGCTCTTTCCCGAAAGGAATATGATGTATCGAGATAGATTGGTTTCTTGGCAATATCGGTACCTGGCAAAAAGGCCATCACGACAGGTACACATAGAACCAACAACAATTTGACAATTCTTGCTTTCATATTTTAAAATCCCTTCTATTCTCGAGTTATTGACTTAACATAATTTGAATATTTCTGTTATTGAAAACCTAATTCCAGCGAAACGGTACCGGTGTTTTATCATATTTCAACAGCTTACTGGCCCAGGGGATGAATATTTGATAATTCGGAGCATCCGTATGTCCGCCGTCATGCTGCCGCCACGCGAGTTCTCCATCCAGCAAACCGTTAAGAACCGGAGGCATTTTTTCTTTCATATAATCATTCGAGACTCCCAAATCTTTTACGCCGAGCAGCTTAAAAACCGAACCCGCCGCAATCGTCGCCATATAACTTCCCTCCTGATCCAGCCATTTGGCGTCTCCCTTTTCAGGAATGCCATAACTGATAAAAGTCAGGCGTGGAGCACAAAGCGCAATCAGTTCGTGCGAGTCAACAGGCAAATCGCAGCCGGTTTTACTGCCGAAAGTGGACTCGGATGTTCCATATTTCAGGAAATTACCGGCCATCCAATGATATTCCCCGGCGCCTGTCAGATTTTCAACTGCCTCGCCAAAGTCTCTGCGAAGTAATGTTGCGCCCCCCTTACCCGAAGAACCGATCAGACCCACTGCAAATCTTGGTTCAAAAGCAAGAGTGACCAAAGCGGCTTTCCCGTATCTCGAGACGCCCTCGATTCCGACTTTTTTTGCATCAATCAACGGGTCCGTCTCAAAATAATCTAGACACCGGGCTGCTCCCCAGGCCCAGGCGCGTAAAGATCCCCAATCATCCGGCTTACGCGGTTGTCCTTTATTCACCAATCCAATAATTCCCCTTGTAAGACCGGCGCCATTGTCAGCCTGGATGCTTGAAGGATCAAGCGTCGCGTATCCCCAGCCGGCAGCAAGCAATTGTTCGGTTGGTGGAGAATTTCCGTCAGGCGGAGGCGCGAACCAATTTGGTCCCGGCAATTTTGTGATGGGCAGATAAGCAGGATATTTATCAAAAACCGCTTTCATTTCAGGATCACTTTGAATCATCATTTCTTTAAACACCTGATTGATTTTTTCCAGATCCTCGTTTGAAGGCTGCGCTGGTGATGGGAATGATGGCCTGCCAAACATAATCAGCACAGGAACGGGACCTTTCACATTTGTCGGGACGACTAACATCATATTAATATCCACATCGATCAATGGATATCCACTATTATCGACATGTCCGACAAGTTGCTTGGCAACAACCGGAATACGACCAACAAATTCTCTGTCAGTTATTTTTACAGTCCATGTAACCTGCGGAATTTCCTCGGGTAGCCGGCCATAAACTTCTCTTTCAAAATCCTCAATAATTTCCGGCCTTCGCTGCTTCCACCACATTTCGGCAGTAGTTACTTTTTTGCCGCTTTTTAAAGTAAGGATATCGGGCAATTGCGGACACGGATTGGCAGTTGACTCGTCATAATTGGCATGATTCGGAGCATTTTCATTGCCGCTCGGTCCCGGCCTCACGCTCTTGATCCCCAGTTGATCCATCATATTCTGATGGTCCTGCTCTGTTGTAAAAGTAACAGGCTGAGGATATTTATCCTGGTCAGCCGGGACGTTTTGCGAATAAATCGGTGATGCCATTAACAAAAATAACAAGAATATTGGAAGATACTTCATCCCGTTAAAATTCTTTTTATCTGTGTTCATCTGTAAATTTGATCTTTCCATGGGATTCATCCTCTCAGTAACAGTTATTGAATTTCTTACAATGAACTGAAGAGAAATATTGAGTCCTTAGTGACAATAAAAGGACTATTAAATCAGACTTTTATATGATCCTTTTTACTTTTTAAATAATCTCGGCGCAAATTCATTCAGGGCGCGACGCCAGGTCAGCCATTCGTGGGCTGTACCCTGAGATTCATGGAAAACGATATTATTGATACCATGTTTTTTTAGAGCTTCAACCATATCCTTTGGATTTCGTTCTTCTGTACCGGTACTGATAAAGAATAAGTTAATCTGCTTATTAAATGCTTCTGTATCCTTGAATACTCCATTAAAGGCGTCTTCTACCTTTGAACCCGGACGTACAAAGAAACCGCTGAATGTGCCCATCCAACCAAATTTATCCATGTTATTAAAAACAGTCAGACAGGTCTGGAAACCGCCTCTTGACAAACCAGCCATCGCTCTGTTCTGTTTATCAGTATAAGCGCGGAAAGTTTTTTCAATGAACGGAATAAGATCTTTGATATAGATATCTGTAATATTCCCTGATGCTTCACGCACATCGGAATTGGTTTTGATATCTCCACTGGGCATAACAACAATCATGGGAACCGCTTTCCCTGCATCAATTAATCCATCCATAATATTGGCCATATGTCCCTGAATTGACCATCCATTTTCATCTTCTCCCCAGCCATGTACAAGATAGAGAACCGGGTATTTTTTACTTGTCTGATTTTCATATTCTGCCGGAACATACACATTGATATGCCTTTCTAGCCCATTAATTTCGGACCAATAATCGATGGAACGAATCTGTCCATGAGGTATATTTTTGTTAAATCGGTAATAATCCCCTTCAGGACCTTCGGGGATTTCAATACCAGACGATTCCCAGTTGCTGCCAAAAAAGGCTTCAGTTCCGCGATCCATGACTGCAACACTGTCGATCCGGATAGCATAGTAGTGAAAACCGACAACCTGCGGATCGGATGTGCATGTCCAAAATCCCTTA
>JARRQC010000258.1:0-4874 GCA_037382165.1 bacterium
TGCTGACACGGGCTGGACCTTTTATGCACCCTACAGTGTCAGAACCGGGACAAACGTCACCATGACCGTTCTGGCCGCCTTTATCCTTGGATTTTCTTCCATTCTTACGGGATTGAACTTCATTGTTACCATACACCAGCTCAGGACACCGGGTATGGGATTCAATGATATGCCCCTCTTTTCCTGGGCTATCTACGCAACAGCATGGATCCAGCTTCTGGCAACCCCTATCATCGGGATAACCCTGCTCATGATCGTTGCTGAACGTGTCTTTGGGATCGGATTGTTCGATCCCTCGATTGGTGGTGACCCCATACTCTATCAGCACCTCTTCTGGATCTATTCCCATCCAGCAGTCTATATCATGGCACTGCCCGCAATGGGTGTCGTTTCGGAGATCATCCCTACCTTTGCGCAACGAACCATCTTCGGCTACAAAGCCATCGCCTATTCCAGTCTGGCCATCGCCTTTGTAGGCTATTTTGTCTGGGGACACCATATGTTTACTTCCGGAATGAGTGGTCCGGCAGGATTTATCTTTTCCATCCTGACCTTTTTTGTGGCCATTCCGACAGCGATCAAGGTATTTAACTGGGTGGCCACCCTCTATAAGGGATCCATTACGCTCGGTACGCCTATGTTGTTCATACTTGCTTTCATCTTCAATTTTATGATCGGCGGTTTCACCGGGCTTGTACTCGGCTCACTGGCAGCCGACGTTCATGTTCACGATACTTATTTTGTTGTGGGACACTTTCATTATGTGATGTTCGGAGGGGCTGTCTTCGCCTTCTTCGGTGCGCTGCACTACTGGTATCCCAAGATCTGGGGCAGGATGTACAACAAGACCACAGGCAAAATATCATTCTGGTTACTGTTCATCGGATTCAACATGACCTATTTCCCCATGTTCATCCTCGGCCTGGAAGGAATGCCCCGTCGGTATTACGACTACCTCCCTGAATTTCACGGGCTGAACATCCTTTCCACTTTCGGCTCATGGATACTGGTAACCGGCCTGATCATTATGATTGTTAATCTGGTTATCGCACGCTTTAAAGGAGAAAAAGCACCTGACAATCCCTGGGGCGGCATCACGTTGGAATGGCAGACGAAATCTCCGCCACCACTCCACAACTTTGATAAAATGCCCGAATTACCTGAAGGAGGGCCGTATAATTATCCAAATGCCAAATCAGTGGATAAAGGTCACTGAAAAACAATATATTCAGAAAATTGAAAAACTCAGATATGGACCATAGCTTCGTTTTACCAAACTCTGGACATAATTTTGATGCCAAATCGTCAAAGATGGGCATGTGGCTGTTCCTTTATACCGAGCTGCTACTCTTTGGCGGTTTGTTTCTTGTTTACATGCTCTACAGGTACCTCAATCCGGATGATTTCTTAGTGGCCTCTTTTGAATTGAATGTCTGGATGGGAACCATCAATACCATCGTGCTGCTCACCAGTAGTATGACGATCGCCATGTCCATCACCGCGCTTCAAAAGGGAAAGCCCAAACTGGCTATCAACCTGGCCTGGCTTACCATACTTGCTGCATTGGTCTTTTTGGTGATCAAGTATTTTGAGTGGGGTGCCAAATTTGAACATGGATTCTTCCCCGGAATGGATCATTACAACGAATTATCCGGTGGTAAGCGTCTTTATTTCTACCTCTATTTTTTCATGACGGGTTTGCACGCACTGCACGTCATCGTCGGGGGTATTTTTATCGGATTTGTTATCAGGTACATTCAAAAAGGCCGTGTGCACAAAGACCGCATCTCGCTGCTGGAGAATTCCGGATTGTACTGGCACCTTGTTGACCTGATCTGGATCTATCTTTTCCCGTTGTTCTACTTAATTCATTAAACCATGGCATACAAAGAGAAGAAATCAGAGCACGCTGATAATCATGTGCACATCACCCCTTACAGGGAACATTTCGGCACCTGGATAGCCCTGATCATACTTACCCTGATGACCGTATTCGTATCTACCTTCGGAGCGGATCTGAGAACGCTTTCTGTGGCCACGGCACTTACCATAGCCACCGTCAAGGCACTCGCGGTAGCCATTTATTTCATGCATCTCAAAAACGAGCCGAGGATTTATTGGGCATGGATCACCATTGTCATGGTGCTTTTTGTCGTTTTCCTGGTCATGGTCATTCTTGATACCTTAACAAGATAAAACACATTTTATGAATGCTTCAAATTTCGTTGAAGGAGTTGACTTAACACTGTATATCATCATGGGTGTGTCCCTGGTGTTCCTTGTGGGCATTACGGCTTTCATGATCTATTTTCTCATCCGGTACAGCAAAAAGAGAACCCCGGTAGCGACCAACATCGCACACAACAACAAGCTGGAAGTTATCTGGACGGTCATTCCCACCCTGCTGGTCATTGTCATGTTCTGGTATGGCTGGAAAGGCTACAAACCCATGCTTGTAGCCCCAGATGACGCCATGGAGATCACCGCCATTGCGCAGATGTGGAAATGGACATTCGAATATCCCGATGGAAAATCTACCGACTCACTTGTTGTACCCCTTGATGAGCCTGTTAAAATTACACTGATCTCGAAGGATGTTAATCATGCCCTTTACATACCGGCTTTCCGCGTTAAGCAGGATGTGGTACCAAAGGAGGAACCCAACATGATGTGGTTCACGGCCCAAAAAGAGGGCACCTATGACATCCTTTGCGCTGAATACTGCGGGCAGATGCATGCGTATATGCTTACCACCATTACTGTGATGGATAGGCCCGCTTTTGATACCTGGCTTGTTACCGAGCCCGACCTGAGCGATCAGCATCCCGGGCTGACACTGCTGCAGAAAAATGCCTGCCTCAGTTGCCATTCACAGGACGGAAGCCGCTTGGTTGGACCCAGTTTCAAAGGACTTATGGGTAAACAGGAAGTGGTACTCATCGATGGTGCGGAAACACAGATCACTGTTGACAGCGATTATATTAGGGAATCCATCAAGGAACCCAATGCGGCCATCGTACAGGGATATCAGCAGGGGCTGATGATCTCCTATGCCAATGTTTTGTCAGATGAAGATATTGACCAGATCATCGATTATCTTGGAACGCTTTCTGAATAATTAAAACCATGTCATTTATAAAACTGCTGCTCGAAATCAACAAGGTAAAGATCACCTTCGCGGTGATGCTCACCACCATTGCAGGATATCTGCTGGCAGGGCAAAGTTTTGACAGCGGCATCATCCTTCCCACGCTGGGTATTTTCATCCTGGCTTGCGGATCTGCGGCACTGAATCACTACCAGGACAGGGAGCGGGACAGCCTGATGGAACGCACCAAAAACCGGCCGATCCCTTCCGGAAGGATCAGCGCGAGTGGTGTACTGGTCATTGCTGTAGCAGAGATTGTCCTTGGAACCTGGATCATTTATGCCGGCAGTAACTTCCTGGCCGCACAACTTGGGCTGCTGGCACTGATATGGTACAACTTCATATATACCCCGCTCTAACGCAAAACCGCTTTTGCGGTCTTTCCCGGCAGTGTTATAGGCGCCCTGCCCACCATGTTTGGCTTTGTGGCCGCACGCTCGCTTTTTTCTTCTTTATCTGGCAGGTGCCCCACTTCTGGCTGCTCATGCTTAAGTACGGTAAAGAATATGAGGCAGCAGGTTATCCTTCCATCACCGCCCAGATCAGTACAGACCAGATCAAACGCTCGACCTTCATGTGGACAGCAGCCACAGCCGTTACCGCGCTAATGATAGCCGTTTCAGGACTGTTGGGTACACTTTTCTTCAAAATCGTCATCTTCATTGCAGCGATCTGGCTCGTCATCGTTTTCTCCAAACTGATCAAAGCCCGCACGGAAGATTTCAATCCTTTCCATTATTTCATGCGCATCAATTACTTTGTGCTGATCATGATCATTTCCATGAGTATTGACCCTTTACTCCGGTAAGTGTAAATAAAAAATGTTAAAAAAAGCCTGATTTAGACTTGAAAGCATGATCTGTTGCATCGATTCCCGAGGGTGTATTGTCAGTGTTTACAAGGGATGATTATTTTTGTACATCCTGAATAAAACATATTTAATCACAATGAAAAGAATTACCCTTTTGGTCGCCTTCCTGGCGGCTTTCACTTTTTTCATCTCTGCTCAGAGTAACTATCAGCTCGATGAAAGCAAAAATTACGAGGAATATCCCTACTGGATCGAAATGATGCAGGACCCGGGCACCAATTTTTACGCTACCGTAGAAGCGTTCAACAGGTACTGGAAGAACCGGGAGATCACCCGCGGTTCAGGATATAAGCCATTTAAGCGATGGGAATATTACTGGAGTACCCGTATCAACCCGGACGGTACGTTCCCCGATGGAAAAGCTGTCCTGGAATCTTACATCAATTTCGTGAATAACAACGCAGCACGGGAAAATGAATTTACCGGTGACTGGGTCAACCTGGGTCCTGTTGAACAGCCTGCCAATGCAGGTACCGGACAACCTAATGGGAATGGCCGAGTAAATGCGATCGCATTCCACCCAACCAATGAAGACATTATCTATGTCGGAGCTCCGGCAGGTGGGTTATGGATCACGACCGACGGGGGCGAATCCTGGGTTTCGCATACGGATGACCTTCCCACGCTGGGCGTGTCGGCCATTATCGTGGATCACAGCAGCCCAATGACTGTATATATAGGTACGGGAGATCGCGATGCAGGTGACGCCCCCGGAATGGGTGTCATGAAAAGTGAAGATGGGGGCGTAACATTTGAAACGGCCAGCAATGGCATGGGCAATGTTACGGTAGGCATGATGATACAACATCCTGATGACAGTCAGATGATCCTGGCGGCAACTTCAGGAGGTGTATT
>JARRQC010000258.1:4894-6041 GCA_037382165.1 bacterium
AGATATTGTTTTTAAGGCAGATGAAACTTCCGTTGTATTTGCCTCAGCCGACGGCTCATTCTACCGGTCGGAAGATACAGGGGAAACCTGGACAAATATTGATGGCGATTTCCAGGGTTCCACCCGTGGCGTCATCGGGGTAACCCCCGCCGACCCTGATGTGGTCTACTTCCACACCGTCTCCGGCAGTGCTTACAATGCCACTTACCGCTCTGACGATGCGGGATTGACCTTTGAGGAAAAAGCCACCTCACCAAACATCATGAGCTGGAACTGTAACGGCGGTAGCGGCGGACAGGGCTGGTATGATCTTGATGTCGCCGTAGACCCCAACAATACGGAAATTCTCTATTCAGGCGGGGTCAACATCTGGAAATCTACCAACGGTGCGGAAAGCTGGAATATCAATGCACACTGGGTAGGCGATTGCGGCGTACCTGCTGTGCATGCCGACTGCCATGTACTGGAATATAACCCGCTGAATGGGAGATTGTACAACGGAAACGACGGCGGTCTCTACTGGACAGACGATGGCGGGGAAACCTGGAACGAGATCACCAGCGGCCTTGCCATCTCACAGATCTATAAGATCAGCCAGTCGGCCACCAATGCAGATAAGATCATGAACGGTTACCAGGATAATGGCACTGCTGTCTTCCTCGGTCAGGGGGAGGGTTTTCTGACGGTGATGGGTGGCGACGGCATGGACAATGCCATTGACCACCAGGATCCCGCCTATTCTTATGGTGAATACTACAATGGACTTTACATTACGAGACTGTACAATGACATAGAGCAAGCTATCATCAGCTGGGATATTAGCGAGTCCGGCGCATGGGTCACACCCCTGGAATTAGATGTAACCGACCCGGGAACCATGTACGTGGGCATGAAAAATGTGTGGAGAAGCCAGAATATCAAGTCAAGCAGCGTGTCATGGCAAAGGATCTCCGACTTTGACGATGGGTCCAATATCGCGGTCATTGAGCAAAGCGAAGCCGATCCCAACGTCTTTTACCTGGCCAAATACAACACGGCGCTACACAGGACAGACAACCTCCAGAACGATCCGCAGACCTGGACAGACCTGTCCGCATCCGTACCCGCTTCCGGTGTGGTGACCGATATCGAGACCCATCCTACCAAC
>JARRQC010000259.1:0-3580 GCA_037382165.1 bacterium
CAATGCAGCATCAACACTGGTAGGTCAGAACCTTGGTGCAAAGATGCCCGACCGTGCAGAGCGGTCCGTATGGATCACAGGTTACTTAAATATGGCCTTTATGGGGATCATCAGCATATTCCTGCTGTTGTTCCCGGAATTCTGGATATCCATTTTCATGGCTGACACGACCGTTGTTGCAGAAGGGGTCACCAGCCTGCGCATCCTGAGCTATGGCTTCATTTTGTATGGTTTGGGCATGGTTGTCATCCAGGGTTTCAATGGCAGCGGCGATACCTTTACCCCTACCTGGGTTAACGGCATTTGCTTCTGGTTCATGGAAATACCATTGGCCTATATACTGGCCATAACATTTGATTTTGGGCTTGAAGGAGCCTGTTATGCCATCATCATCTCGGAAAGTATGCTTACGCTGATCAGCCTTTTTCTTTTCAGGAGGGGGAAATGGAAACTGCGTGAGGTATAGTTTAGTTAAAATTCCTGATAAAGATTTTTCGGATCTTTCAATAAGTTAAGGGTTTGTTGCCGCCGTATCTTTCCATTCTCCGTCCGGATAAAAGCAGGAAGGAGGAAATACCCGCGCGGTTTATTATGACCTGTCAGTCTTTGACCTACTTTTTCTTTAAGTTCCTTCAAAGTTCCTTCTGAAATATTTTCGCTTTCGAGCAGCATTACCAGCTTTTGACCCAGCTTATTATCATCCGTGCCACCCAGGAAGTAAGGCACCGAAATAAGGTCATCTATCTGCTGTTCCAGTACTTCAGGATGAAGCTTGAGACCTCCACTATTCACTACATTACCCGTTCTGCCCATGATCTTGAATTGACCCCCTTTCGTAGTGACTGCCAGATCCCCGGTAACCAGCCCCTGAATGCCAATAGCCGGATAATCAATGATCAGTCGGCCGGTTTCATCGGTGTGTACCGTTACACCGGGCAGCGGCCTGTACCATTCTGACCTTTGTTTACCATTTACTTTCCTTAGGGCAATATGCGTTATGGTTTCGGTCATGCCGTAGGTTTGCCAGATTTCTGTTTGTATAGGTTGCAACTGGTCTTCCAGGAAGGAGGATATGAGCCCTCCGCCAAGGATGAGTTTGTCGATGCGATTCAGCTTTTCCAAACCTTTTTCCGTATCCAGCAAACCAGCCGCCTGCATGGGTGTCATAGCCGCGAAGTGAATTCGCTGTAACGGATCCAGTTCCGGTACGGAGGCAGGTTCGGTGAGGATCAGGTCCAGCCCTCCCACCAATGCCCTGACAACCATCATCTTTCCGGCAATGTATTTGACAGGAAGGCACAACAGGGCAGTATCACCTCTTTTTAACCTTAAAAATGACAGGGTAGCTTCAGCACTCTGTTTCATATGTTGCTTTTGCAGGCTGAGCTCCGCTGGTGATCCGGTAGATCCGGAGGTCTTTACGGTAATTGAATCAGCCGGAGAAAACCATTGCAGGATAAATGACCAGATCTCCCTTTCCCAGGGAGGTATTCCCAGCACACTGATCTTCTCCAGGCTGAGTGATTTCAGCTCTTCCAAATGCAGTTCTCTGCCTGCAATCCTGTATGAAATACGCGTATCCTTCATGATTTCAGACTGTTTAAATCCCAGCCGGTTTCCGGGTCATAATATAGTTTGGCATTTTTGATGAATAACGGGGAGGGAATATTGTTGCTGAAAAGCTGACCCGTCCCTAAACCCTGTGGAAGCGAATTGCCGAGTGTTGCCGTCCACTGGGCAATTGCATTCAGCCCGATATTGCCTTCAAGAGCGGAAGTAACCCACCATCCGATCCCGTTTCTTTCCGCATATCGGATATACGATTCACAGGGCTGATAACCCCCAAGAAGACTGGGTTTCAGAATAATGTATTGCGGAGATATGGTTTCTAGCAAAATTTGTTTTTGTCGCGTTTCTGTAATACCGATGAGTTCTTCATCCAGCGCAATCGGTATGGGGGAAGATTCACATAAAGCGGCCATCTCCTGCCACTGCCCCTGGCGAATGGGTTGTTCGATGGAATGGATCCTGAATTCAGAAAGCCTCGAGAGTTTTTCAAGGGCCACATCAAACGGAAAAGCGCCATTGGCGTCCACACGCAACTCAAGTTCATTTTCATTGAAATCGCTGCGGATCATTTTCAGCAACCGGAGTTCATCCTCAAAATCAATGGCACCTACCTTGATCTTGATACAGCGGAATCCCTCTTTGATCTTCTGAAGGATCTGCTGTTTCATGAAGTGATATTCACCCATCCATACCAGCCCGTTGATCGGGATTCCTGCTTCACCCCGAAGGAAAGATGACGGAAACAATTGCCTTGTGCCTCCTTGCTTCAAATCCATTATGGCAGTCTCCAGCCCGAAACGAATAGCAGGATACTGCTCCAGCCCCTTGGACAAATGCTGCGATAAAGGCTGTGACCCATCCAATACTTCATAGAGCTTTTCCCTGAAATCAGGTTTGTCGTCCGGGCTGAGTCCCGGAATGAGGCTGCATTCGCCAATTCCCATCTTCTGGCCGTTATCATCGCCATACAGGATAATGTACCAGGAATCTTTCCTGGTCAGCACACCCCGGCTGGTCCCGCCAGGGATCTTAAATGACAAGGTATGTTTTATGACAGCAGACCGGGACATGATCACTAATAATGTAAAATTATACATTTCCGCCCTACTTCCCTGACAGGATGAAATGCCATTCAACATATTTCTTACATTTACGTATTGAAAAACCTTTTCCACAATGGCTGCCAAAAGAGTTAGAACTTCTGAAAACAGGAATTATTTCAAAGTGATACTGGAAGGTGTTGAGATACCCGGCTTTCAAAAAGTCACGCAACTTGAAACAGGTGTTGAACTCGATTTTGATGAAGAAAAGAATGTTGTACGTCCGGGCGATCCGATCTGCAACAATGTTGTGCTCTACAAAAAAAGGACCCGTGAACAACCCTTCTGGAACTGGCTGAGGGATATCCAGGGTGGTAAACTGGAAAAAAGAAACATCCATATCGAATTGATCTATCGCAACAAACCCTTGCGGGGATGGAAATTGATCAACTGCTGGCCATGTCGCTGGTCCATTTCAGATATCACCGACGGAGTCATCGATACCATCGAAGAGATCGAACTTGTAGTTGAAAGGATTGAGCTGATCTAAAACAAGATACCAAAACCAAAGCAGAGGGTAAAAAGGAAGGTGGCGATGGCCAGTTTCTTCAGGTACGGATCCAGACTGGCCTGATCCTTCTGTTTGATGATCAGGATAAGATCTTTTAAAATGATTCCGGAGGGCAGAACAAAAAGGTAATTTAACGGCGATCTATAGGATAGAACGACATATACGATTGCCGCGGCAATTGACGCGACCAGTAAAAAAGCATGATATATTTTCGCCTTGCTTAATCCCAACCGGGACGCTACAGTTTGTTTACCGGATCTGCGGTCATTATCAATATCCCTCATATTGTTGAGATTGAGCACACCCATGCTTAGGAAACCAAGAGAGAGTGCAGGGAGCAATACCATCCAGTTCACCATTTTCGTATTCAGGAAATAGGTTCCGAGGACACCGGCAAAAC
>JARRQC010000260.1:0-3539 GCA_037382165.1 bacterium
CTTTAACCTTACCAAAGCTGTCCAGCGAACCATGATGAAACAACGCAATGGTTCTATCATCAATATGAGTTCGGTCGTTGGAGTAAACGGCAATGCAGGTCAATCCAACTATTCCGCTTCCAAAGCCGGGATGATCGGATTCACCAAGTCGATCGCCCAGGAACTCGGTTCAAGGAGCATACGATGCAACGCCATCGCCCCCGGATTCATCGAAACCGAGATGACACACCAGTTGAAAGAAGATGTACGGGAAGCCTGGATCCAGACCATCCCGCTGCGCCGTAGCGGCAAACCGGAAGATGTCGCCGATGTGGCCACCTTCCTCGCCTCGGACCTTTCCTCCTATGTCACCGGCCAGGTGATCAGCGTCTGCGGCGGGATGAGCACGTAAAGGGATTTTCGATGTGGGATTTTGGATGTGAGAAGTGGGTAATAGTCTTCAGTCTCTCTGGCGCGCGAATGTTGCGCGTGCCCGTATTATTCTTTAATTAATTATAGTCTTCGGCCCTGGCGTCAGGAAGGAATATAGCGGGGCCGAAATTTTCCGTCGGTAGTCGAAGTCATCAAACCCGGATCTAACCACTGCAACCATTGCAACAACTGTAACCTCCTGGCTTAAACTTGCAACTTAAGCCTTTTTATCGTTTTCTACTGGATGCAACAATAAAAAATGAAGAGCTTTATATCCGTGGGGTTTAAGTCACAGACTTAAACCAGTGTGATAACTTGTAACTCGTAACCCGCAACCCGCATCTGCATTCACTACATCGCGAAATCGCATGCATTGTTCCATCTCTTGGATGTAGCGACGTAGACGACGTACCGATTGAACGATATTCGAAGGAAAAACACACCTCGTTACATCGCATAGATCGCGCAATCGCATACATCGTTCCATCTCATGGATGTAGCGACGTAGACGACGTAACGATTGAACGATATTCGAAGTGAAGAATGTTAGTCCTGAGTTCCTGGTCAAACCCCCTCAACCCGTAACCCGCAACCCGTTATTTACCCTTTTATCCTATCTCAGGCGTTCCGTTCTTCCGCCTTTTCCTTCCTGAACCGGAACCTGTTCTCCTCGCCTTTCATGAGTCGTGAGATGTTTTTACGATGTGTCCACAACAGGAATACAGCGGCAAATACGGCCAGACCGACCAGGCCGGGATGCGAGATCCGGTAGATCAAAATTACAACTAAGGGAAAGACAATGCCGGCCGTTATCGATGCGAGTGAAACGTACCTCCCGACTATAAATACTACCAGGAACACAAGGACGGAGATAATGACCGCCCAACCATAGAGGGCTATACCTGCACCCAGCAAGGTAGCGACCCCCTTCCCTCCCCTGAAGCCGGCAAAAACAGGAAGTGTATGGCCGACAACCGCCAGCAGTCCGGCTGCGATCTCAACATAGATCAGCGATACCTCATCAAAATAACCCGTCATCAGATACCTCATCAGGATCACCGCAAAATAGCCCTTCAGGATGTCAATGATGATAACCGGGATGCCCGCTTTCACACCGAGCACCCGGATGGTATTGGTGGCGCCTGCATTGCCTGACCCCTCGTTACGGACATCTATCCCGTAAAACAATCTTCCCACCCAGACAGCGGTCGGAATGGAACCCAGGAGGTAAGCCAATATAAATCCTGTGATCAGATAAATAAACTGCACTCGACGAATATACGTCAAAAAACAATCTTGTCAGGGAGTATTGATCCTTTCCATCTTTCGGAGGAAATCCACCACTTTCCTGCGCGTGGAAATTACATATTCGTAATAATCGGTATCGCTTTCAGGATTCATGACACGTTTTGTGGCCTTCACCTGTGTCAGGTAGTCGTTGAACGCCATATCCGAAGAGATCGCCTGCAGGATGCCGTTTTTAAAGTTTAAATAATACCACTGTTCATCATTCAGCTGCAGGTAGATGTCAATACCGGATGAAGTCCGTGACTTTTCAATCCGCACATAACCGTTTACATACTTATTAACCGGAGTTCCGGCTATATAACCTATACCGATGGGGCCATAGGAAATAAACGACCGGGTATCCTGGTTCCATTTCATTTTAAGATCACTGAAAATGATCGTATGTTCGAGTGCTTTAGGCATTTTATCCATCTGCCCGTAAAGACTCAGCTCTGTTATCAGCCGGGCACTTTGGTCATACCCCAGTAGTTTGCGAAGGAACAAGGGAAAGTTTCCTTCTCCCGGGTTAGTAATGACAGAATTAACCATTCGAAGACTGTCGATCATCATCGTAAGGGCCTCATCATCGAAATAAAAATTCATGAGTGCGGACATATCCAGGTAGGTGGAATCAGGGATGATCAGATGACGAAAATGACCGGCGGTTGTGACCTCAAAATTATTCAAACCAAGGGCCAGGTTGAAAATACCTTCTCCACTGAGGATACATCGCTGGGTATTGAGCTGAACGAAATTACCATCCCGCTTGCCATCCAGTGCGGTGATCTCAGACCCTACCCTGAAGGATTGCGTCGCCGTATCATAGTCGATCTGACCGAAAGCTTCGATCAGCACATCATCACCGGGACTGTCTGTCGGCTGAAGGATAAGCGGGTAATATCCTCTTTCTGATTCAGAATGGGCCAGGCCATAGCGTATTTTATTCTTGTTCAGGTCGAGTGAATTCTCGTCAATGTCAAAATAAATGTTGTTGGGGTCAATATTCTTTTCAAAAGTGACCCATTTATCCTCCTGCCCGACACAATCTTCATTGATCCGGTACCCTCCGCTGAAGGTCAGGAATTTCCTGTCCGCGGTAAAACTGATCTGTCCCGTAAAGAAATACTCAGGGCTCAGGAAAAATATCTCAGTCGGTTCCATATCACCAAAACCGTTGGTCACACCATTTGAGTTGACCTCGATGCGCATCATATAGATCTGCTGCCTGGTCAGGTTGCGGTCAATATAATCGGTATATCCTTTGGCATAATAAATATGGCGGCTGACAATATCCACCTCGGCATCATAGATCAGGTGGTACTTGATCAGGGTGTCAGCGATGATCCGGGCGTCATACATCGTGGCCAGTCCTCCGTCCCGCATGATCTGTACAAATTCATTGTTCGGGAAAATGGCTGCATCTGCGGATTTGATAAGCTTTACATTCTCAACATCAATATTATAGCTGTTCAGATTGTAGGTTGCCTTACCGGCAAAGAAGCGAATGGCAGAATCCGGGTCTCCTTCTATCGATATGAATTCCGGTCCTTCAAGGGAGTAATCAATCAGGGCATATTCATCCAGGGTATCCAGTGCCTGGTAGTTGGCACTCAGGTCACTGAACAGCACGATTTTATCCTCATCCATAAACCATTCCACCTCATCGAGGTTGGCGATGTAATTGTTGTAAGGAAATTCCACAAATGTATTTTCATAGGCATGGTTAAACCAGGCATGCTGTTGTGCAAAATCCACCTTGGCGAAATAGCCATTGGACTGGAAAACCAGCGTATCAGCATCTTTTCTCAGGTAGAAATCGGCCGAATCAGCCACGAGATCGG
>JARRQC010000261.1:0-5955 GCA_037382165.1 bacterium
CCAGATGGCACGTTTCATCCGGGCAGGGCTTATCCTGCCGCTCTGTACCGTACGCTCCGGTCCCAGGCGGTTTTCATTATCCGTACCTTTTTGCGAATCTCCGTAGTCATTGGCCAGGTTCGACAGGATCTGCAGGAGCACCGTGGTGACAATGGCCAGCAGGATGACCTCCCAATGGTAATGTCCATCATGGACAGCCAGGAAACTGCCCATCAGGATGCTGGAGACCGCCAGCGGTAAAGTGCGCAGGCGGAAGGCTGTCAGCCATGAGGAAAAATCCGGTGCCCCTTTATCGGATGTGGAAGTCATTATTATTGGGAGATAATTCCGGAATGTTATATCGTTCCGTTTATCCGCTATGGATTACGGGAACTTGGGATATTTGTGAAAATCGGGATCCCTTTTTTCGAGAAAGGCCCGCTTGCCTTCCTGGGCCTCTTCCATCATATAAAACATCAGGGTAGCATTACCGGCAAATTCCTGGATACCAATCTGCCCATCCAGTTCGGCGTTGAGCCCAAGCTTGATCATCCGCAATGACATCGGACTGCGTTTGTGCATCGTCAGGCACCAGTCCACAGTTTCATCTTCCAACTTGTCGAAAGGCACCACTTTGTTGACGAGTCCCATTTCCAAGGCTTCGGCAGCATTGTACTGCTTGTTGAGAAACCAGATTTCCCTCGCCTTTTTCTGTCCGACGATGGCTGCCAGGTAGGAAGAGCCCAGACCGGCATCGAAGCTGCCAACCTTGGGTCCGGTCTGGCCGAAGATCGCATTATCAGAGGCTACGGTCAGGTCGCATACCACATGCAGCACATGCCCACCCCCGATGGCATAACCATTGACCATGGCAATCACCGGTTTAGGCATAGACCTGATCTTACGCTGGCAATCCAGCACATTCAGACGGGGAATCCCATCTTCACCGATGTATCCACCCTTGCCTTTTACATTCTGGTCTCCACCACTGCAAAAAGCCTTATCCCCGGCTCCGGTCAGGATGATGCTGTATATATCCTGGTCTTCACGACAAATATCAAGAGCTACCGCCATTTCTGTAGTTGTAGTTGGGCGGAAAGCATTGTAAACACGTGGTCTGTTGATGGTGATCTTGGCGATATGATTCCATTTTTCGAACTTGATATCCTCAAATTCCCGGATGGTTTTCCATTCTCTTTTACTCATTTTTTACGTTTTTGAAGAAAGCGAAATTATGCATTATTCAACTTATTGAAAAGTCTTAACTATTCCTGAACCCTGACAGTGATCGTTTTGTTCAACAGCAAGGGTGACCAGTGCTATTCAGATCTACAACCTGTGCACAATGATGGGGACCAGCTCAGGGAAGCTCTTCACAACGGCTTCCAAATCCGAAGTAAATCCAAGGTACATCCCTCCTCCCCCGGAACCGCATAATTTCATGGAAAAGAGATCGCCCTCCAAACCCTTCTTCCAGCTTTCAGCGATACTTTCAGGAATCATCTTTTGCATATGCTCAAGCTGGAATGTTGAAATCTTTTTGACTGTATCCAGCAGCGCTGCACTGTCAAAGTCCAGGTAATGATGAATGGCCTCCTGAACCAATGGAAGATATACTTGATCCAATCGTTTTTTATAATCCTGCTGTGCGTATTGCTGTCTGAACTCTTGAACCAGTGGCCCGGTATCACCACCTGCACCGCTGTCAATCAGAAAAATCGCGCCCTGTAATGATTTTCCTGTCCATTTTGTTTCAACGACCTTTATCTCCTGACTTCCGGATACCTGAACCGGTTTGTTCAGGAAAGAAACCAAAGGATCCAGCCCGGAGCTTTTGCCATGATAATAAGATTCGAGTGCAGCCAGGAAATCTCTTAACTCCGGAAGAAGCCCGCCTTGCAGGTAGTAATTCGCATCGCTATGTAAACCGTATTTCCTGAATATGGCAGCAATGAGGGCACCTGAACTTCCCAGTCCGTATCCGTAAGGAATATTGCTGTCGAACCAGAGATGATTGTCAATATCATCACCGAAAGCTCTTAAATCAATACGAAACGGTTCTTTCCAGGAAGATGTTTTTTTCCTGAGAAAAGAAAGGAGACCTTTCAGATCCTTATTGGAATTTTCCTGTTCTTTTGATGGAATGGTCCCTGCCTGTCGCAGCTGTCCTGAAAAAACAGGAAACGGAATACTGAGTGCGCGGGAATTGAGAAGCACCGTGTATTCTCCAAAGAGCAATATTTTCGCGTTTGACTTCAGTTCAGGAAGATTATTCATGGGGTCAGCTGAACTCCTTTCGCTAATCACAAATTAAACACCACCGTAAATTCCGGCATTCCAAAGATAGATATTTCATTATTGGCAACTGGCTTCAGTCTTTCTTGCTGTTCTTTTTCAGCAAGGCAAAGTAATCCCTGAGGATCTCACTGTTTTGCCCGGTGGGTGTGTGGATCTCAAGCAGCGCCGGGTTGTTTTGATCGGCCATAAACTTACCGAATGCATCATTCAATTCTTCCTGGTTCGACGCATGGAAATAATTCACGCCAAAGGTTACCGCGATCTTATCCGCTTGCCAGGTATGTCTTGTCTCGAAAAACTCCTCGAAGAATGGAAACTGGTCCGGAAGACTTTAAAATCTGAAAAAGGTAATTTACTGAGATAATCGTCTCTCAGGGTTACGAGTTGATCCCTTTTTTTAATCCAGTGCGAGGAATAAGGTTCATCCCCAACCTGTATGTTGGGAGCAAGTCGTTTAAAAAAATCTGACGGCCTTGCTGTCAGCACCCTGGAAAGAATAAAATAGGTATCGGTATCTTCACCCGAAGGTGAGAAATGCCAATGCGATCGGGCGGGATTGAGGCGGAGGTATTTCTTCACCATCTTCGAAACGACCTGTCCCCCGATACTGATGAGCAGATCAGGTTTATATGCCTTTTCCTCTTGTTCGGAAAAAGAGGAAACAACATTGTCAATGGTATCGATGAAATTCGGATCATGCAGGTTTGAAGTCGTTTCCGTAAGGATGACTACATCGTTAAGTTTTGCAAGGGCAGCTAACCGGGTATTAAGTGCGGGATCGTGGTCCATCTGTCCGGCAATGATCAATTTTTTCGGATGGGCGTTCCATTCCGCGGCCAATTCAATCATTTCCTTGTCGCTCAGCTCATCCGAAGACTTTACTGTAGAAAAAACATTCCCTTCAATATCCTTCTCCATGGTTTGGTAAAGGGGTTCCCTGAATGGGATGTTGATGTGGACCGGGCCAGGTTCAGGAAAGAGGGTCTGATCTATGGCCGTGTTGACCACCTGCTCGGCAATCTGCCGGGTAGCCGGATCGTCAATGACCACCGGAAGTTCAAAACTCTTTTTGATATAATTCCTGTACACATCCTTTTGCCGTATGGTTTGCCCGTCACCCTGGTCAATGAGTTCAGGCGGACGGTCTGCGGAAAGAATCAGCAATGGGATTTTCTGATAATAGGCTTCGGCGATGGCAGGAGCATAATTGAGTAAAGCAGTACCTGATGTACAGGCAAGGGCAACCGCTTTTTTCTTTTGTTGTGCAAGACCCAGCGCATAAAATGCAGCACTTCGTTCATCAATGATACTCCTTGCACTGATCTGCTTCTTCCCTGCAAAGGCAATGACAATGGGGGCATTTCGGGAACCTGGGGAGATGATGATATCGGAAAGGCCTTTTTTAATAAAAATATCAACCAGCAGGCTGACATTCTTTTTGTCAGATGTCATGCGGCAAATTTCATATTTTTTCAAGTACAGACAGGAGGGTGTATGATTTTCTGACCGTTTCTTCCCATTCATCCACAGGTTTGGATTCCGCTGTCAGCCCTCCTCCGACAAAGAGGTTGATCCTGTCATTCAGGATCTCAGCACAGCGCAGGTTAACATATAGCTGACTGGCATCATTCAGGTGCCAGGGACCTATAAATCCGGAATAAAATCCCCTCTCATGTTTCTCCACCTTACGGATCAACTCATAAGCTTTGTTTCTTGGCAATCCACAGACTGCTGGGGTTGGATGAAGACCCGCAATCAATTTACCTACCTTCTTCTCCGTTTGCTCCCTCGACAGCGAATAAGTCGTTTTGAGGTGCTGTACGTTGCCTGCTGAAGCTGTAATAGGCCCTTCTTTTTCATACGTGGTAATCTTCTCCCTGAAAAGTAATTCCTCGATATAATCCATGACAATGCGCTGTTCCCTGATTTCTTTCTCCTTCCATGTGGTTTCATCTGCAGGCATTGTACCAGCCAGCGCGACGGTTTCAACACGGGCTCCTTCCATCCTGAAAAGTAATTCCGGAGTGGCGCCTATCCAGGTACCAAAACCGGGTAAGCGGACAAGGTAGACAAATGCTTTCGGATTACCCTGTATCAATGCCACCAAAAAGGGCCAGATGGAAAATGTTTCATCAATCTTATGGTCGACAATCCTGGACACAACCACTTTACGGAGTTCTCCGTCCCTGAGCAATTCTACAAGGTACGCCACCCTCTTCAGGTATTCCTCCTTCGTCATAACATACTCTCCTGTCCTTTTCATATCGACAAGCTGATCTGTCAGGATCCCGGATACCTGGTCTGAAAATTCGTTGACATTCATACGGAATTTATTGTCTGCCCTGACGCAAAGTGCATGATTGATTCGATCCCCGCGAAAAGGGGCCACAATAAATCCTTCCAGTTCACTGATATCTTCAAAAGGGAAAAAAGGCAATTCTCTATCCTTCTGGATGATTACCTGGACTTCCTCATCTTCCGGCAGACTGTAAACCGCGAAGGGAAGATTTTCCTCAGCGGCCTGTATTAAGCTGCTCCTCATGGTTCGTAGATTTTAGTTGTACCTAACTGTTTACCAAAATTAGTCTTTTTAACGCATTTACCCGTTTGTTCAGACATATTCATAATGCCCGGTTTTCTTCAGAGCCAATGGTCAATCCCTCAGCATAATAAAACAAATGTTGTTTTATCTTCTTTTATAACTTTAAGGAAAAATCATGCTATGAAAATTGAAACAGTCAATCAATATTTTAGTTCAACAGCCTGTTGGATAGATGAAATTGCGATTTTACGCGGGATTGTCCTTTCAACCGGACTGACGGAAACCTTAAAATGGGGCATGCCGACATATACTTTAGAGCAGAAGAACATTGTTGGTATCGGCTCCTTTAAATCCTATTTCGGGCTCTGGTTTTTCCAGGGAGCCGCCCTGAAGGATGAGCAAAAGGTTTTGATCAATGCGCAAAAAGGTAAAACGGGTTCACTCAGGCAATGGAGGTTTACCTCTGCTGACCAGGTTGACAGGGGGCTAGTCAAAAAATATATCCTTGAAGCGATTGCAAATCAGAAAGCGGGGGTAATCCACAAGCCAAAGAAAGGGGAAAAGCTGGAATTGCCTCTTGAGCTTCAGGATCAGTTCAATATGAATATGGATTTGAAAAACGCTTTCGACAGCCTTTCAACAGGCAATAAAAGGGTGTATGTAGAATATATTACTGATGCCAAACGGGAAACGACACGAAAGAGAAGGATTGCAAAGATCATACCCATGATCAGGGAAGGCAAGGGACTGAATGACAATTACAGAAAGCGCTGATGTGTAAATTAACGAAAGCCTTCTTGCTCAGCCGATTGCCATATCTTCGTTGTACTTCATCCGGGGGGGCTTGGCCCCATTGTTAATGCCTTCCACAAAAAGATCCACCAGTTTGCGGATATCTCCATGGTAACCTCCTTCCAGTACGGCAAAGACAGGTATATTCCTGAAGTTTTTCTTCAACCGGTAGGCACATTCATAGTAGGTCTTCGATGTGACTTCCAGTTGCAGCAGTTTGTCATCACGATAAGCATCAAAGCCGGCGGAAACACCTATGATGTCCGGTCCGAATTCCCGGGCTGCCAGTATGGCTTTATCGATGCGATCCAAAAATTCTTTATTCCCCTTACCTGACATAAGCG
>JARRQC010000262.1:0-5847 GCA_037382165.1 bacterium
CTTTCCATCGCTGCACTGTTCGGAACTTTCGCACATGGTTTCAAAATGTCAGCACAAACAAATCTCTTACTCTGGCAACCCCTCAACCTTGCGCTTGGTTTAAGTGTCTCTCTTTTCGCCGCCGGGGCAATCCTTGACTTCCGGAAAGGGAAACTTCCAAAATACATTATCTACGGGTTGTTGGCCCTGGGGTTGATCTTTTACTTTGTCACGGTCCTGATCCCCGGTTCATTCCTCGTGTTTATTCTTTATGAAGCTGTTGTGATGCTTTTTGCCCTTTGTATTTACTTAATCCTAAGCACCTCCCGAAGATTGACAGGTGGCTGGTGGATGACAGCAGGTATCCTGATATCCATTGTGGCCGCGGTGATCCAGGCCAGCGGATCTGTTATCATATCATTTATCTGGGATTTTGACCACAATGGGATTTTTCACCTGGTCCAGATGGTTGGGATCCTTGTATTGCTGAAAGGGCTGCTGATGGATATCAAATAATGCTCCCAGGACCTAAATGCCATCGTTTATCCTTCATGGATACCCACTTCATAGCCGCATACCGTACATTTTACAGCCGTGAAATAGGGAGCCTGTCCTACAACCAGTTTATTGTTACCACATAACCGGCAGGTCAATGTTTTACAGCATTCATCCTTCATGCCGGCAACCAGATGAAATTCATCCCCCTTTTTCTTTTCAAGGACATATTCCATGATGACATCGGTTTCAGAAAAATCTGTGATAGCTTTTGACACCTTATTCAACTGGTGTATATCCTTTAAAAGTCTTCTGTTGTTTCCAGAATAAAAGTTTAACATCCGTGCATTTTTATAATCAAATGTAATGATAATCAGGGCATAAATTAAAGCAAATCACGAATTCCGCTTGTGAAAATTTTAATTTCTAAAACAGCATCCCATGGACAGCACCGTTTCGGCAAAAAGCCCCCTCACTATTTATTTTTATTTTTGAGGGGGCTTTGCACCACATATCGTCAAAGTAAACCATTAAAAACACAAATTCATGAATAAGACCATTCTTTCTTTTATCCTTATTTTTATTAGCACCAGTCTGATCTATGGCCAGGACAACTGCAAATCTTTTCTTCCGGATGAAGGCACCACACTTGTTTACAACAACTATGACAAAAAAGGAAAACTTACCAGTACCACCACTACCGAAGTAGTCTCCGTGAGAGAAGAGGAGAACGGCACCCATTACAAGGTAAACCAGTTAATTTCAGATGGAAAGAAAAAGAATGACCTGGAGATGGTATTGAGATACAGATGTGAAGACAATAAGTTTATCATCGACATGCAATCCATACTGATCGCGGAACAAATGCAATCCATCGAGGGGGGTACCGTTGTGGTTGAAAGTGAGGAAATGTATATCCCTTCGGATCTCAAACCGGGAATGGAACTGAAAGACGGCAGTATCAAGATGGATGCCTCCATGGGATATATGACAATGCCCATCACCGCAAGGGCCTTCTACAGGAAAGTGGAAGGCAAAGAACAAGTGACCACGCCTGCCGGCACTTTTGAAGCATGGAAAATCAATGGCAATATGGAAAGTAAGGTAGCGTTTATGCGCGTAGCCATGAAAACCGTTCAATGGTATGTTGAAGATATTGGCGTGGTAAAATCAGAGTCTTATGACAACAAAGGCAAACTGATGGGGTCAACGGAGCTGCAAAGCATCAATTAAGGCAGGGGTTGTCTGCAATAATATAGAGGACTTCTTTGGTCAGCCGGAGATCATACGGCAGGTTCCATTAACCTATCAGCTTCCTGCACCATCTCCGAAAGGGACCCTCAGCGTGGAGGAAGCCATGTATGCCAGGCGATCGCACAGAAATTTCCTCAAAACAGCCTTATCTCCTCAACAATTATCACAAATACTTTGGGCCGCCTATGGTATTACCAGGCCCGACACCAGCAGGCCTGCATTTCGGGGCGGATTCAGAACGGCACCCTCTGCAGGAGCTACCTATCCATTGGAAATATATGTTGTTATCGGAAAGGTTAAGGATATAAAAGCCGCGGTTTACAAATACAACTCCAATGGACATCAACTGACAATGACCATCGACCATGACGTCCGAAAAGACCTGGCAGCGGCTGCGCTAAACCAGGATATGATCGCCGACGCCCCCGTCTCATTGGTTTACAGCGCCATCTTCGACAGGACAACCGAACGATACGGTGAAAGGGGCAGGTTAAGATATGTCCCCATGGACCTTGGCCATTCGGCACAAAATGTATACTTGCAGGCTGAAACCCTCGGGCTGGGCACATGTGCGATAGGCGCCTTCCATGACGGGAAGGTATCTCAGGTCATGCAACTTCCATTGGAGGAAGAGGTACTAATACATCGATCGGGTTCTTTTTTTCTTTCCATCCGGATAAAACGTAGGCGTACCAGCAGATCAGTGAAATAACAACGAGTTCACCACCATCTTCAAGGACCCCAACGATGTCAAAAAACACCTTTTGCTGAATAAACTTGAGCTGGAACAAATCGAGCACAACCCCACAGAATCCCAGGATACCCAGAAGAAAAAGAAATTGATTCGACAGCTGACGGGTTTCCCTGTCGGCCACCAAATAGGGCACTACCAGCAAAAGGATAAAAATCACCCCCACAACGATATAGAAGACAAGCTCCCCAAGGTCATTGGCCCTTAAAAACGATACAGGCAGAAATTCCATCCATGCTGAGATGGTATAACCTGCGTGTTCATGCAACTGAAATATATCGTCATACATAACAAACAGGAACAGGGAAGACCATCCCAAATAAATAAACTTTCTTTTTTGAAAGGCAAGGATGAGAAACAAAAGGACAGTCCAGTACTCTTTAACGTACATAAATGATTCAGCAAGTCCGAGATCCTTACCCAATGCAAATGGAGAGTTATTTTGAGCCGCCAGGCCAACCTTATCCGTAGTCATTAAATGACCTATATGAAATATGATGAACATCAGGTCAGCAATGAGCAAAAGGTATAGAAACTTATAGGATTTTTTAGGTAAAAAAGATTGCATTCAATAATCTTGGAATGGTTAATTAGAGAAACCAGCTGTATTCGATTTTCAAAGTAAAATCAAACATACAAAAAGTCTTTTATTTATTATCGCTTTTTCAAATAGAGGTTGAGCCGGAAATGATCTAATTTGCCTTAACGCCCCCTTTGCGAACAGGGATAAGGCTTGACGATGGATGGTTTAATGGCTGAGACCCTTCCTGTCTTGTACCGGAATCGCAAACCTGGATAAACCATTCGGACGTGGATGGGCTGTAGTTTGCCTGTTTGTTTTCTAAGCCTCTGCGACTTTTAAAAACAAAGTCGCATTGATTTAACAGAGATTTAACATGAGTAAAGTGGTTTTCATTTTATGTTTGCCACCATACTCAAAGACATAAACTAATAAATATACGACTCAAATGAAAAAGATAGGTATACTTGGTTCAGGTGCTGTCGGACAGGCCCTGGGAGATGGTTTTATCAAATATGGTCATGAAGTGATGATCGGTACGAGAAGTCCTGAAAAGATGGATGAATGGCGCGCTGCTGCCGGAAATAAAGGAAATGTTGGCACATTCGATTCTGCTGCAACTTACGGTGACATAATTGTTCTGGCTTGCAAAGGGACAGCTGCGAAGGAGGTTTTATCCCTGGCCGGAAAAGATAAGCTGAGGGGGAAAATTATCATTGACGCAACCAATCCAATTGCAGATGCCGAGCCCGTGAATGGTGTGCTCAGGTATTTCACCACCCTGGAAAAGTCGCTGATGGAGGACCTGCAGGAGGAGGTTCCCGATGCCTACTTTGTCAAAGCCTTCTCTTCCATAGGCAGTCATCTGATGGTAAATCCTGATTTTGATGGCCTTAATCCTACCATGTTCATCTGCGGCAATCATCAGGCGTCGAAAAATGAAGTGGCAACCATCCTGACGCAATTCGGGTTTGAAACGGAAGACATGGGCAATATCGAAGCCGCGCGGGCAATAGAACCGCTTGCCATGTTGTGGTGTATACCCGGATTCCGGGAAAACAAGTGGAATCATGCTTTTAAACTGCTGAAAAAGAGTTAATGCCGACGCCTGTTCACCATATATATTTGTATTACTTGCTATATTTTACTACATTTACTTTTTAAGAAGCGTGACAGGTTTAGCAAATAGTTTTTGATCTAAAGGAATTTTCCTTGCACTACACTGTGTCAGGCTCTATCAGGAAATGGTCTGAGTCTGTTTAGAATGGCAGGATGATCTTCACCTGGTGTAATAAAGGTGATCATGAAATTCACCCTCGAAATTGAAATAAACCTTCCGAGAGATAAGGTAATTGAACTCTTCGACAACCCGGATAACCTGGTCGAGTGGCAAAATGGTTTTGTCAGCTACGAGCCGTTGGAAGGCAAACCCGGGGAAGAAGGCTCTACAGCTCGTCTCCGGTATAAAATGGGCAATCGGGATATCGAGATGACCGAAACCATTACCAGAAAGACTTTGCCGGAAGAATTCAACGGTACTTATGAAGCGAAAGGAGTATTCAATATCATTCGAAACCGCTTTATTGACCAGGGCACAACAACAAGATGGATTTCCGAGAATGAATTTTATTTCACCGGTATCATGAGATTCCTTGCCTTTTTTCTTCCCGGTGCCTTCCGTAAACAATCCCTGAAATACATGAGAAATTTCAAAACCTTCGCGGAAGGGATCTGATCTTTCATGGCCATTTTCAGACCACTTCATCCTGAACAATAAAACCTGAAGGGTGTTTACAGCTTGTAAAAAGAAGAAATGAAGCAATCTTTCTATGATTTTCAGGCAACCAGCCTTCAGGGAGAGTTAATCGGTATGGACAGTTACAAAGGCAAAGTCGTGCTGGTTGTCAATACGGCCAGCAAATGCGGGTTTACCCCCCAATATGAAGGACTGCAAGAGTTGCATGAATCATACCGTGATAAAGGATTGGAAATACTGGGCTTTCCGTGTAATCAATTTGGCAAACAGGAACCCGGTGGAAAAGCCGAAATAGAATCCTGCCTTGTCAACTACGGAGTGGATTTCCAAATGTTTGAAAAGGTCAAGGTCAACGGCAAGGAGGCCCATCCGATTTTTAAGCATTTAAAAAGTAAATTGCCTGGCACACTGGGCAAAAGGATAAAGTGGAATTTTACCAAATTCCTGATAGATTCAAATGGTCATCCCATCAAACGGTTTGCTCCGGCAATCACTCCGGCAAAACTGGAAAAGGAGATCAAAAGACTGATCAGGGAGTAACCGTTTGAAATGAAAAAACTGTTCAAGTGGTCGTTTATCATATTCATTTCCCTGGCGCTGCTCATTTTTGTCGCCATTATCATAGTTCCTAAGATGACCCCATCATTCGGCGCCCGTGCAGAGGGCAAATACCTGGAAAGAATAAAATCATCAGTGAATTATAAAGAGGAGGGTTTTGTCAACCTGCTCCCTACCCCCATGTATACATCCGGTGATTCCTTTTTTGGCACCTTCCTGAAATTCATACGGGGTGGTGAAGATCGAAAACCAAAACATGTCATTCAAACAACTTCTTTCGATAAGTCATATTATTCCGCGGCTGATACCTCACTCGCCCTGACCTGGTTTGGACACTCCACCGTTTTACTTAAGATAGGAAGTAAAACTTTGCTGATGGATCCGGTATTCAGCGATCATGCAAGTCCTTTTTCCTTCATGGGTCCCCGTAGTTTTCCCTATTCAGAGGATTATTCGGTGGAAGACCTTCCCGGGATCGACGCAGTGTTGATCTCTCATGATCATTATGATCATCTTGATTATGAGACCATCCGG
>JARRQC010000263.1:0-4577 GCA_037382165.1 bacterium
CTGTTCTCAGAGCAACTCGAATATTCTCACCTGGAAAAAGTATTTTGACAGCGCATTGGTCAGGGCGATCCCTTCCCCGATAACCCACACAGGAAGCAGGATTTTAAATTGCCATCTGCGTAGCGATGAAAACCTCTTTTCATCTCTGATTACGGTCAGGTAAAGGAAGAGGATGATAAATCCTACGAAGCCGAATGTAGACAGGGCGATGTGTACATTGAACAGCAGGCTGTACCAGGGTACGGTTTCTGCACCAGGTATTTGCGTGGTAGGTGTGATCCTGAGTGAGGCCAGCAGGGCAGTGATGAGGTCAATCGCGATGGCAAGCCCAAGGATGAGCAAATATCCTTTTTGGTTTTTATAAAACCTGTAACTGCCGATGATGTAGAATCCCAGGGCCAAAAAAGCCAGAAAAATGTTGATCAAGCATGCCGGGTTTGGATTCATGACACTGCCGTTTGTTTGGATGCAAAGCCTTGTCAGCAAATAAAATTAAATAATAAATCCAAAAATTCAAAATCGAAGTGCTGAAAATCTGATTTGGATAGTTGAAGACAATTCCTTCAGAAGATTTGATTTTTTGGCAAATATTTCTCACAAAATGAGAAAGAAGCCAAATTTTCCTATATTTGACTCACACTATACTATTACCACAAAAACCTTAATCCGGTTCATAATGATCCCGATGGATAGGGTTGCCCGTAACTGAGTTTTCTTCATTTCATCCATTGATCCGGTCATACGAATGACCGTTGTAATGGACATGACATTGCTAGAATGAAAACATGATCAGTTATCAATTAATACCAAACATTTATGAACAATTTTATGATTAACGCATCTGTTTTTGCGAGCGGATGGATGAGCTGGCCATTGGCTGGCTTTTGGAAAAGTGGAAAACTGGGGATCCCGGTGGCCCTTTTATTCTCTTGTCTATTTTTTTCACCGGCAGTGAACGGCCAGCAAACAACCGGAAATTATGGAGAGAGGTTGGACATATATCCGCAAACTGAAAATGAACGTTGCGGCTATATGTATTATGAGAAGATGCTGCAACAGCTGTATCCTGACAGGCAGACAACAGATGAATTCGAGCAGTGGTTGAAGGAGAAAATCGCAAAAGGAGACTATGGATCCTCACGAGAGGTGATCACCATTCCGGTGGTTGTGCATGTGATCCATAGCGGGGAAGAGATAGGTGAAGGATTGAACATCTCAGAAGAACAGGTCCTTTCACAGATCGAGGTGCTGAACGAAGATTTCCGGCGGCTGAATGCCGATGCGGCCAATACCCCTGAGGTTTTCGCCAGTGTCGCCGCGGACGCACAGATCGAGTTTTGTTTGGCCACGGTAACCCCTGACGGTGAGCCAACCAATGGGATAACACGCTATGATGGTGTTTTTCAGAATCAAACCATGTATTCAATGGAAAACACTATCAAGCCGGCTACGATCTGGAACCCTTATTATTATCTGAATATCTGGGTATGCAATCTTTCAACCTACCTGGGTTATGCACAATTCCCGGATGGTTCGGGACTTCCTGGCATGCCCCCCGATATTGAACAGGATGGCAAAGCTTATACGGATGGCGTGGTGATCAGATTTACCGCTTTCGGAACTACGGGTACCGCTGAGGACCCTTATCACCTGGGACGCACGACTACCCATGAGGTGGGTCACTTTTTCGGCCTCAGGCATATATGGGGTGATAGTGATGAAAATGGATACAGTTGCGACCTGGATGACTTCTGTGATGATACGCCAAGGCATCTCGAACCGAATTACTCATCGGATGAGAATCCCTGTGAATTCCCCGGACCCAACAGTTGTATTGAAGAGGAGAATGACCTTCCTGATATGTTTATGAATTTTATGGACTACAGCGATGATGAATGCCAGAACCTGTTCACCCTCGACCAGAAAACACGTTTCCAGGCCGTTACATCCAATAGCCCCCGCAGGGATTACTCCGAATCACTGGTATGCCAGGGTATTGCCCCTCCCGCCAACATGCCGCCTTACAATGACCTGTGTGAAAATGCAGAAATTATCAAATGTGAAGAAGAAGTGCTGGGCACAACAATCGATGCCACATTCGATGAGGTGGAAACCTGCGGTGTAGCAAATACAGGACCGGGCGTATGGTTCAAATACCAGGTGGAAGAGCCCTCAATTGTCTTTCTGAATGTTTGTGAAGAGGGCGACTTCACTGCAAATATAGCCGTATTAAGCGGTGATTGCGTTGATCTTGCCTGTTTAGCGAGCGCAGCGGATGGCGAAGATTGTTCGAACAATACCCACGAACTGAAAGTCTATGCCGAACCCGGACAAACCTATTATGTACTGGTGAGTAGCGCCGGAGAAACAGATGGCGACTTTACCATCGAGATGGATTGCTTTGAGACGGCGGAGAATGATCTTTGTGAGAATGCTATTGAGATCGAATGCGGCGACAGGGTGTATGGAGGAACCCGGTTCGCTACGCATGACGGAATTTCTTCCTGTGCAACAAGTATCACCGCACCGGGAGTATGGTACAAATTCGTGGCCACAAAATACCGTACCAACCTGTCCACCTGCGGAGATGCTTATTATGACATAAAACTGTCGGTTTTCAGCGGTTCATGCGATGACCTGGAATGTGTTGCCGGTGATGATAACGGTACGGTTGGATGTGAAGATGATGCCTACCTGACATTCAATACAGTTCCGGGTGAAACCTATTATGTCCTTGTGCATGGCGAAAATGATGATACAGGTGGCTTTTACCTGACGCTCAATTGCCCGGATCCACCGGAAAATGATGTGTGTGCAAATGCCTTCCAACTAGCCTGTGGTGATGTTGTCAGCGGAAATACGGAATTTGCCTCCAACCGGGATGCGCCGGCAGATTGTGCGGGCAGTGATCCTTTCAAGCCCGGTCTCGGTGTATGGTATACCATTGAGGGAACCGGAGGAGATATCATCCTGAGCACCTGCGATGAGGAAGAATATTTTGACAACCGTATTGATGTCTATACCGGCTCATGCGAGGATCTTATTTGCCATGCCGGAAATGATGATAGTCCTGATTGTGTCCAGGTGAATGCAAAAGTGACCTTTTCTACTGAAACAGGCGCAACGTATTATGTTTATGTAAGCGGGAACAGCCAGGTATATGGTGATTACACCCTCAAGGTTACCTGTTGTGTGGTAGCTGATGCCGGCCAATGCGGTACTGTATATTATGGTTATGAGCCGGCTCAATGCACAGATCTTACCGCTAGCTATACCTATGGTGTGGAACCCTACAGTTTCCTTTGGAGTACCGGTGAAACAACGGAAACCATTACAGTATGCCCGGAAGTAACTACAACCTACACCGTGACCATCACCGATGGCAACGGTTGCAGTTCAACAGCAGAGGTGGACGTGGAAGTGGTTGATGTACGTTGCGGGAGTAATATGGACAAGGTAGAATTGTGTCATTTCCCGCCCGACAACCCGGGCAACCCAAACCCTGCGGAGGATTGTGGCCGGGTGATGATGCTGCCAAGCAATATCTAATCGGTTTAGCACCCTTTGTTGAGGATGATGACTGGAACATCTTTCCGAACCCGAGTTACAACCAGGCTTCGCTGGAACTTTCCATTCTGGTGGGATTCGATGTAGAAGTGACCCTCCTGGATGCCTCAGGAAAGATATACTGGAATATGCCCATGCATAAACTGGAATCAGACAGGATCAATGTTGAAACGTCCGGCATGCCTGCAGGTATATATCATGTTGTCCTGCGTACCGATCACCAGTCAGTCGTTAAGAAACTGGTCATCGCCCGTTAACCGATTTTTACTGAACTGTTTCTTGTGAAACATACTTTTTGAGAAGCCGCCTCTTTTTGAGGCGGTTTTCTGTTATCGTTTTCCATTAGCTGGCCAAAATGCTAAATAATTGTTAAATTTTATTTTATGAATTTGCATACGGACTGTGATTGCTATCTTTAAACAATAATGTAAAAAAAGTATCAAAATGCAAAACAAACTTATTTTGGCCTTAGCGGCTTTCGTTCTTGTTTTTACTTCCTGTGAGAAACAGGAAAATGAAATTATAAAGCAGGAACAGCAACAGCTTACGAGTGAAATGAAAAGTGGTAATTCAGGTAAGAACTTCACAGCCCATCTGTCAGGTGATGAAGAAGTGCCTCCTGTTGAAACTAATGCAACAGGCCAGGCAATCTTCAAGCTGAGAAGCAACGGTACAGAGTTGCACTACAAATTGATTGTTGCCAACATCGAAGATGTATTCATGTCCCATATTCATCTTGCTCCCTCAGGGGCCAATGGACCGGTTGTTGCCTGGCTGTATCCTTCCGCACCTCCGCCGGTTCTTATTCCAGGACCATACAACGGCGTACTGGCAGAAGGCGTGATCACAAGCGAGGATCTGGTTGGCCCGCTGGCGGGAATGGAACTCTCTGAACTCCTTGCTAAATTCAATAACGGGGAATGCTATGTAAACGTGCATACCCTTGATTTCCCAAGTGGAGAGATCAGGGGTCAGATTTAGACTTTGTCGTAATTAATACATCAAAAAAC
>JARRQC010000264.1:0-4120 GCA_037382165.1 bacterium
GGGATAGCCTGCTCCGTCCGATTTTTCCATACTATAAGCCGCATAAAAGCCAATGGCTGTTTCCCCAAACATCCTTGTGAGATCGAAACGTCCTCCGTAATCACCATATAGAAATCTGCCCGCAGAAGCCCTGAACCGCAAGCTGAACCGGGGCAGGAAGTATCCTGCAGAAACAAAAAAAGTAAAAGCTTCCAGATTACCGAAGTCCCATCCATCCTCGCGAAATGTGGAATAACCGGTTAGTCCTGCATTAAATCCGACATCCCATCGCGGATGATGAAATGGATACATCAGATTGAAGTCAAAGCCATAGCGGTGGTTGTTGAAATTGCCTATACTGATATTCCCGAATACGGGTCCCGGCAGTCGGAAATCCTGTGATAAAACGAGAAATCCTGGTCTTATCAAATGGCCTTCTTCACCATATACCTTGCAATCACTGTAGATCGGCAGGATAACCTGAGCCGTCAACTGCATGCCTTTCCACAAAGAAAGCTGTAAAGCAGGGGCGATGTTGAATTGTACTTCATAGATTGTGTTGAAAGTCAGGTTGGTAAGATAGAACTGGGGATAAAAGACAAAGTCAAATTTGAAGGTGTTCCGGTTCTGTGGTTTTTGATCCCGGATCATTTGCCAGGCTTCTCGAACCCGGTAGCTTACTTGTAAAGTCGAATCCGGAGAATGTTGAAAGCTAGAGTCTGTGTGGGGGTTTTTCCATGGGTGGAAACCTTATCCAGTGCCGTACTGATGGCCCGCACATTCCAGCGGTAAATATTGTTCTCAAAACTTACCGTTAGATCATCACCGTTTTGTTTTACACGAATATTCTCAAAGCCTGATGCAGTCAGCGACTCACCGATACTGGGTTTATTATCCTGTCCATGAACGCCATGGATCATGACTGACCAGGTCAGGATCAGGAAAACAGCCAGTATTCGTTCACGTTTCCAGGTCAATGTTTCTGCTTATTACGATTGAGTGTGTTCAAATCTTGTCTCAATTCTTTCAGTACTCGTTGTTCTGCGTACTTCAGCTTGCAGTGGGTTGTTCCCGGCTCGTGTAATTTTCTGTTGAGAAAGAAATTGTCGGCGGGACAACCTCCTTCACAGTTTTCCTTTAATTTACATCTTCCACAATCCAGAAAATCAGCTTCACCAATATGAGCCAGGTTTTTTCGAAGTGCGATGTTGGTAATGCCTTCTTCCAGGTTACCCAATTGAACGTTACCGGCATCTGAACCTTCATAACCGATAAACTTACTACATGGATATAGCATCCCATCAGTACTCACCGAAATAATGTTCCTTCCAGCTCCGCAACCCCATTGACTCTGATTGCATTCGGCTATTTTTTCCTTTTTTTCGAAAAAAGTAATGCGCAGGGAATCGCCTTTTTTCTTTTTTTCCAGGTAATAGTTGCCCACTTGCAACCACTGTTTTTCATAAATTTCGACGGCTTGTTCCTCCCACACCCTATCCGTTGCCGGTCCGATAAGAAACTGGTTGATCCCCTGCTGGTGGAGATAGACAATATTGTCGTGCAGATTCCCAACTGTTTTGGGAGTGACCGTCATCCGGGCACCCAGCCAGGGCTGGTATTTTTGTAGCAAGGGGATTTTACCTGCCACTTCTCTGAAGCTGCCGCTGCCATCTGCATATTTTCTATGCCGGTCATGAGTTGTTTCATCGCCATCTATACTGAGCAGATAATTTATTTTCCCCTGGGTTTGTTTTAAAAAAGTCTCATCAAGCAGCGTCCCGTTGGTCGTCATCGAAATATGAATAGACTTGCCCGCATCCTTCCTGATCTGATCACAATGGTCAACAGCTGCAAGGATCTTGTCTCTGGCCAGCAGTGGTTCTCCTCCAAAAAGCGTTATGTTGAGATCATCCTTCTTCCCGGAATAAAAAAGCAGGAAATTAATGGCTGACAATAAGGTATCCTTGCTGATGGTTTTTGGTTTTTTGCCTTTTACAAAACAGTAATCGCAGGCCAGGTTACAGAATTCCGTGAGGAATATTTCCATCTGGGTAATCGGGCCAAAATGCAGCAGGTTAAAAAATTGATTGACCAACAGTTTTAAATCACTGCTGTGTATGTCCCCTTTTGTGCTGTTCAAAAGGCTACGGGCAAGGGCATCTGCGATGTGATGATCATGACTTCGGTCGTTGCCCGTAAGCGTGGAAAGATATTTCAGGGCTCTTTTCCTGAGCTTATTGGTTGGATGGGATATGTCGGTATGATGAGAGTTGATGGTTTTTAGTTTTTGGGAGGGATGGCTAACCGCCCGCACCCCCTACAGGGTTTGAATAGGAAGAAGTTGGCAGGCAGCTGAAGTTGTTTTCAGGCAAACAATCAAAAACTGTATAGCAGGAGAAACCCTCTACTTCACAGTGGAATCCGCCGACAGGATCGCAGGTGAATCCCTGAGCTTCTGTACACAGATAATTGTCATTGCAATACAGGTCATCATTTTCACCTTCTTTCAACAGGTTGCAGTCTTTCTCCTTTTGGCAGCCCTCAAGAAAAACAGGAACTGCTGCAGCGGCTACAGAGCCGAAGAAAAGGGTCTTACCCGTATGGTTAAGGAAATTTCTTCTGCTTATCTTTTTATTGCGCATTAGGAAGCAAGCGTTGCCCGGTTGATGGAACTTGCTAAAGGTAGTAAAAAAATAAGGATAGGATGACTGCTTCAGGGGTGTCCTGTAGCTGGTAAATAATAAGTTTGTTCAATCTTCAATTTCCCTGACGATACTTGTCGAAAAGAAGGAAGAGTAAACCGCGAAATAGCCGAGTGCGCCATTGCTGATGTTGGACTTGACATTGGCGGGCGGTCCGCTGAACAGCGGGTTCTTAGGTCGCAATTCCGTTTGGGCCTCTACAAGATAGCGGTAATAATCTTCACTGATGGTTGAAGTGGAAACCGTAAGGGTATCCCCAAACTGAAGTTCATCTTCATTCAGGAACAATATGTAAATACCATAAAGATAACCCCCGTCAACAATACGGTCATCGGCTACACCGGTACGGGAAAGGCTGTCGGTGACGGCCACCCCGTTCACGTAAGCATTGAACATGTAGAAATCTGGACCTTCAGGTTCAAATGCATACAATTCGATGATCCAGGTTTCAAAATCCTCCCTCCAGATCGCGCGGGTTGAATCAACCGCATTGGCCCGTCTGGGCATGGTCGCCTGCGATTCGAAGTTCGTTTCTCCTCCAACAGGTTCCTTGAGGTCAATGGACAGCATATAGGTTTCTTCCAGGATAACCTCAAAATTATCTTCCGGGTAATAATATCCGGGATGATCAGGGGATTCGCTGAATTGAAAGGTGCCGGCACTGTAGGACACGGTCACCACCGCTTCCCGGACGGGTTTTGGTGCGATCTGTGAGAAATAACCAGATGTTTCGGTCAGTTTGATCTCCTGTTTTTCCGGTGTGATATAACCTTCCACCGCAAGTTTCTGGAATTCTTCCTCAGTGGCGATGTCGATCCTCTCGGTACACGCATGGAGCGCCACTATCAATATGATCCACAATCCTATGGGGTGAAGAATATTTCTGATATGTGTGAGTATGGCTGTCATGGGTTAAAAGCTAAAGTTATAGGTTACAGAAGGAATTATCCCAAACAGATAGGTCATTTCCGCAAAGGTCTGGTTGGCTGCATTGGGATCTTCCTGGAAGTTGATCACCCATGGATTCTTCCGGTTGTAGGCGTTATAAATGGAAAAGTTGACCTCATTGCGCCACCGCTTGTTTGGCTTTTCTTTTTCCGTCCAGGTAAAGGAAAGATCCAGCCGGTGATAATCCGGGAAGCGGTAGGAATTCCTTTCCGAATATACCGGTACGATGTTGTTCATATATCCATATCGTCCCACAGGGAAAGTAACCGGTTGCCCTGTCAGGTAAACCCAGTTCATTCCCAGGCTGATGGTAGGTGTCACTTTGTAATTAAGGGTTACGCTCAAATCATTGGGCCTGTCGTAGTGGGCAGGATAGGGGTCGTTGTTGTTGATGCCCTCGATTTGCTTGAAAGAGCGCGACCAGGTATAACTTATCCACCCTGTGATTTTACCCCTTGTTTTTCTGACCATCAGCTCGAGTCCATAACCAA
>JARRQC010000265.1:0-3478 GCA_037382165.1 bacterium
ACCCAATGAAATTAGCCATAATTTCCTGTGGCTAAGCCCGGAAACTCAGATTTTAAGGATTTTTAAGAAATCCGGAGTCTCCGGATATGAAAGGATCTATCCAGAGTGCCGAAGACTTTTTCAAGGAACGGGGTAATGAGGGCGGAAACATGGATTTTGATTTTCTTTTCTTTTCTTCATTCTGCGCTTTCAGGAACATGCCACCCGGTGGTAGTCGGCGCTTATGATGTTTCGTGGTTTGTTGAGGAGGGAGCAGGAGGGGAGCAGCGCATCCAGTTCTTCTCCCGGAGGCAGCAGCGCACGCTGGATGCGACTGGCATACTCAATGCTATCCGTGATCTCACTGGTACGTTCCTTCCCTTTTATCTACAGGGTTTCATTGGCTTCTTTTAGATCAGTGACCAGTTTTCGGTTTTGCCGCTTCAGCTGGAAGGTTTCAAGGGCCTCTTCGATGGTTATTTTCAATTCCTAAGTTAGAAAATGCACACTTCCAGATATCTATTTAGCCTCCTACAATGAAGGTATAATTATACTTGAGCAGGATGGTGCGGATGCTTGTTTGGGGCAGGATTGGAATTTCACGCTGCCTGTCGGTGTTCAGACCTTCATCATATACGATGTAGAGGTCATGTCCTTCACGTGGATTAAATCTGAACCTGATGTTGGTGAGGATCTTATTATTGGCACTGTTATATTGGATCAATGAAACGAGAGAAAGCTTACTGTTCAGAAATGCCGATATTTTAAGCTGACCGATTTGACCTGTAAACTGCTGGTCGCGATCAGTGAATTTTAGCGCGTTCAACTGGTACATGCCTTCTAGCTGTATGTGCTTGGATATATCCGCACGGGGGTTTAAGCTGATGGAAAAGCGGCTGCCATCGTAGAAAGAGCCCGCATCAATGGTTGCTGAAATTCCATAGAGGCTCCCTCTGAGTGGATAATATTCAGCTTCTATCCCGTAAAATGTATAGTTTCCTGCCGGAACTTCTGCGTCCTCTGAAAATGAAAATGATTCTTCGACATCTTCTATGTACTGGTTGAATGACAAAGTTCCATTTGAATTTGCCTTTGTCGTGAATTCCCATCCAGTACCTATTTTTGAAGATTCAACGTTACCGTCCATATTGCGAAGGAATGTGATTCCTTCAATGAAGACCTTGTGGTTCTGAAGTTTCGATCCTTCCCCCGGAAACCATCCATAGTGGATCCTGTCGCCAAAACGGGTGTAATTATTGCGACGTTCATACCCAATACCCGGGTTATAATCAGCGCCGGATCTTGAGTAATTGAGATCATAACCCAGTCCTTTATCTCTTCTCCGGCTCCAGTTGACATATATTTTGGAAGGTCCTAAAGATGCAGGCTTGTTCTCCAGGTCATTTTCAAAGCTCTGTGCCCATTTCAGGGATAAATAATCGTCTCCAAACAGGCGGAAGATACCGTCAATCCCATAGGCAGTATTCCAGCTCTCCCTGCTGCCAATTCTTGAAGTTACCATAAATCCGACGTAAGAGAAGGGGTTGATGACCTGTCTGCGCAGCCGTATCACATTAAAATTCTCTGACAGAAGATCCCCAAATTTCTCTGTCTGCATATTGAGGAATCCGATATCCCATGGACCTGCCCTGCCGACTATTCTGGCCCCCCCGTAGATGCGAACCTTTTCTCCTTCATGGATGCCGATCCGACGGCTGTAAAAGAGGCGGTTCATATCTTCAAAACGAAACTCAAAATTACCCTGGCGTTCCTGGAAGAAAAGTCTCTTTTCGGGAAAAAATAGTGAATATCGTGTGAGATTGATCATCTGGTCATCTGCTTCCACCTGTGCAAAATCAGTATTCAGGGTCACATCCAGCGTGAGGTTGTTGGTAAGTCCATATTTCACGTCCAGTCCCGCTTCACGGATAAACTTGTCATCCCTTTCGTATCCATCTCCGTCCTCATTGAGTTCATAGGATTGCCCCAGCCCGCCGAGAATATAGGGAGTAATGTATAGCGGATTGTGTCTTTTAATGCCTTCAAAAAGCACCTCTTTCGCCTGCGATGGCTGGATAACGCCATACTTTTCCGGGATTAATGGAAACGCGCTGACCTCACCTTTTCTTGGGAGCATCCTGTATGCGATGAGGCCCATGACGGTGTTTCCATCTTTTTCTTCAAACCTGAGACTTGAAAAGGGTATGCGTATCTCTGAAAACCACCCATCATCATTGCTGACCGTTGCTGCATCCCAAAAAGCATTCCAGCTTGGATTGGCATTTCTATAAGGTACACCCACACCATCATTCAGTATATTCAGATCAGTTCTTGTTCCTGCCGGTGTGGTAATAAAAACTACAGCATTCTCATTGTCATCGAATGTGTCAAAGATGATGCTCATGGCATCGGTGGACCAGGACCAGCCTCCATCGCGCTTCAAAGATGTCGCCTGGATCTTGGAAGGTTCACTGTCATAAAATCGACCTGCTGCATAAATGTAATCATCATCATAACCAATTAATATTTCTGTACGTTCTGATGGTTCATTTCCAAAATTTGGAGTCTTCATAAGCAATGGCAGTGAAGCGATGCCCTCCCATGCAGATTCATCACTCATTCCGTCAAGTTTGACGGGCGAGTTAATGCGCTGAATTTTAACAGGTTCAGAATTATTCAGGGTATCCGGCTCCTGTCCTGAACATACGATGGTCAGGTGGACCAGCAATGACAGTGTTATCACATGCTTGGTCAAGACTGTTAGATTAGGCAACTGTAAGTTACCATCAGATTTCCTGAAAGTCAATTAATAATCTCAATAAAGATGACTTCAACAGAAAGTATTGAAGCAGTTATATGGAACTTTGAAAAATAGGGTAATTAAAAGATGCCGGTCAGGTGGCCAAACCCATTTGTTTAAACAGGGCCTTATACCTCGGATCATCCCAAAATAGAAGACTCAAAAATTGCTAGAATACGATATTAATTTAAGGAAACTTTCAAGAGGCCCTGTATCAATCCACGCTGCCGAAAACTTTTTCAAGAAGCGGTGTGATGCGGGCAGAAACATTGTTCCTGATCTTCCTTTCTTCATCCTGCACTTTCAGGAACATCCCGTCAAGGGCCTTGTTGGTCAGATAATCATCCAGGTCGGTATTCACGGCTTCGAAACCACCTACCCGGCCGACCACAGAGTTGGCGAAAACATTCCATTTTCCGGTCAGGGTCTCCCATGATTCTTTGGTGGAAATCCCACCCACGATCTCCTTTTCGGTCGATTGCCTGATCTTGGGTTGATATAAATTGTAAAGATCCGAGCGGGTAGTTTTGCTGAGGTACTGTGTGGCCGCATTGTCAGCCCCTTTTAAAATGGCAAAGGCATCATTGATGGTCATCTGCCTAATGCTGTTGACGAAAACAGGAGCTGCATCTTTGGCTGCATCCTCTGCTGCCCTGTTGATCCTGAGAATCACATCTTCCACCATTTTATCCCCCCCGG
>JARRQC010000266.1:0-3477 GCA_037382165.1 bacterium
GCATCTGGGCATAGTTCACCACAAATGCAATGATATACATCGCCAGCAGAATACCGGAAAAGAGAAGCAATCCTTGATAATCTTTTGTCTGCACATGGTGATCAATGGTGTAGCCCACCAGGTAAGGCCCTGCAAGACTTAGCCCGGCGTTCAGTATGATGGCAATAAAAGCTATGATCAGGTTGCGCCGTTCATCACTGATTATGGTGATCAGCTTCCTGAGTGAAGCCGGGAAAGGCCGTTTCTTCGCAGTCTTGTCCACTGCCTGATTTAGATCATAATTCATAGTGTTGCGTGCTTTTCTGTGAACTATAGATCTGCATATATTCAGGTGAATGCTCCAATAAATCTTTGTGTTTCCCGGCAGCAATGATTTCTCCCTCCATCAACAGAATGATCTGGTCAAAATGTTTTACAGGTGCAATCTTCTGGGTAACTGAAAGGAGAGTCAAATTCGGATAATTATTCTCAAGATTACAGAGTATCTTATTCTCTGTTTGCCGGTCTACCCTGGATGTGAAATCATCCAGCAACAAAATCCTCGGATCCAGGGCCAGGGCCCTGGCAAGCATGATTCGTTGCTTTTGCCCTCCCGACAGGCTTGTTCCACGTTCCGTTACAATGGTATCCCGTTTTTCCGGAAGGGATTCGATAAAGTCAGCCAGTTCAGCAGTTTCGATGGCTTTGCCAATGGATTCTTCAGTGACTTCATCATTGAAGGCTATGTTGTCACGGATACTCATGTTAAACATGATGCTATCCTGAAAAACGATCCCAATCTGTTTGTGAAAAGCTGCCCTTGCATAACTCTCGATGGAGTTCCCATCCAGTTCCACACTTCCGGAGGAGGGAGGGACCAGGTTTGAAATGAGGTAGAGCAGCTGGCTTTTCCCTGCCGCAGTGGGCCCTATGATGGCAGTCTTGCTGCCGGCATTCACTGAGAATGTGATATTTTTCAGGACCGGTCTGTCACCATAGGATAAATGCACCTTTTTAAGTTTGATATTTCCACTGATATCAGGACTTAAAGTCCCGGATTCCTTGGGGGGAACTTCATCCAGCACTTGTTTGATCCTTTCATAGGAAGCAGTGGCTGAAGCGATGATATTACTCATGAATCCGATCATCATGACCGGAAAAATAAGCATGACCAGGTAGCTGTTGAAGGCGGCAAAATTACCCAGTGTCAGTGAATCGTTCACCACAAAATGGCCTCCCAGGGCAAGTATGGTGACTATGGCCAGGTTTGAGACAAACATGATGAAGGGGACCAGCACTGAAAAAATCCGTACGATTGACAATCCCAGTTCCTTCGATTCTATATTCTTTTCAAGGAATTTCTGGCTTTCCGGCTGCTGTGAATTCAGGACCCTGATCAGTGCCGATCCCAAAATACTTTCATTGATGATCCTGTTGAGCGCATCGATCACCTCCCGGCTCTTTCTGAATATGACCCTAACTTTCCGGAAAACGATAAAAAATGTAGTGGCGATGACCGGTACAATGACAAGCACGGCAAGCGCCAGCTTCCAGTTGATCATGATCAACAGTACCGATGCACCTATGATCACAAACAGGGAGGAGATAATATTGACGAATGCTTGCGACACAAACATCTTGACAGCGTCCATATCAGATGTCAGGTTGGTCAGGAATTTGGCCGGATTCGACTTCAATATATAGGAAAAACTCTGACGGGATATTTTATCCGCCAGCTTGTTGCGCAAATCCCTGGCGACCCTTTCAGCAGTGAGCGTCTGCAGGATGCCCTGGAGGAAGGTGAAAATAAATATCCCGAACGCTGCCGCCAGAAATTCGGTAATCACGGATCGGGGCTCAAAACTGCCCGCGGAATAGGAATCAATGGCCCGGGCGATAATTTTCGGGATCAGCAGGTTGACGCCGCTGCCTGCCAGGGCCAGAATAATCAGAATGATAACGATTCCGATGTAAGGTGTGAGGACACTGAACAATCCTGCTCTATTTCTTTTTGTCCCTGTCACTGATTTTTTATTCATCACCCTCAATTACATTGCTATGGTTTCAAGGATCCAAGAGGTCAAAATTAGCATTATATCATTCCATATTTCAATAATTGGTTTGCGGACTTGAGGAGCAAGTGATCAAAGCCTCTCTGCCTGCGAATGAACCATCTATTTCTTAATTCCATATATTTAGAGGTGAAATTTGTCTCTAAAGGAAATACAATCCCTTTTCCACCTTTAAAAAATCAATCCTATGAAAATACAGAACGAAGAGAAGTTCATCAAAGGTGTTGAGCGCTTAATTAATCCCATGGCAGTCAGCAACCTGCTCTTCTTCCAGAATCTCAAGAGATTGCTTCCCCCGTTCCTGCTGAAAAGGTTGCTTTTCAGGGCATCAAAAAATACACCCCATATAGGATTTGTGATTGAACCATACAGCCTTTTCCTATTCTTCAAGCTCAAAGATATTGAATACGCAAAATCGATGTTGCCGGATCGTTATGAACTTTCCAAAACTAAATTGTTTGCCGACGATGAACCGGAGCACTACATGGGGATTGGGAATCTGAGTACCCGGGCCAGCACTTTCTGGGGCACCAGGCAGGAGGCCTACCTGATTGCCACAGACAAAGAAACCGGAATCTTATCTTTCATTTTTATTGATATTTTGAGCGACACGATCATTGCCCTGCCCACCAGGGGGATTGCCGATCCGAACTGTAAAACAGCCATCTTCACTACAAGCTCTAAGGGCGAAGTTTTACTGGATATTGAGGAAAAAAAGACAAGCAGAAAACTTGTATTGACCGGAACTATCAAGAATGGAAAGATGCGTAAGCTGGATGAATCACTCTGGCTGATGGGGAATACCTCCATTGGGCACAGCAAACGCCTTGCAGAAGGGGAAGACCAGCCTTTTGCCGTTATTTTTGATCCGGCCGAAGTGGAGGAAGCCCTGGACATACCGCCGGAAAAGATCCGCATCATCGAGAACACACTCTTCCCGGGACTGGCAGCACCGGAAATCAGCAAAGTAGTCTGTTTCCCTTTCGCCCAGCACTATGTTGCCGACAGTCCGGGTTGCTTCACCTTCGTGAAGGATCGCAATGATCTGATCAGCAAGTATAATGAACTGGCGAAATCAGAAAGATGGATCACCTTCTCCGCAAGGACCATCGTCAAACAGCTCGCCATTGGCATTGGACTTACCATACTCATTGCCGTAATCCTGTCCCTTATTTTTTAGCATTCCTTTTCAAAATCCTGCGTGCAGCCAGTTTGCCGGTTAAAATGGACATGGGTACACCGGCGGGACTGTAGGTCCATTGTCCTGCCTGATAGATAGAAGGGATGGGGGTTGTAACCGCTCTATTTGCATCCTGAATCTTATGGATAACCGGAACCGGTTCCTGGAACGACCACCCGGTAATCGCTCCTTCTGAACTTCCCACCCTGTTCTGATAGCTCAACGGTGAAAATGAAAAACGGGCCA
>JARRQC010000267.1:0-3866 GCA_037382165.1 bacterium
GAACGATCCCGCTCAGATTCTGACTCCGATGATGCAAACATCATCGATCTGCTCGAGATCTCCCCGCCATGTATTGAAAGCCTCATCGAGCATCTGCTTCTGTTTACTCATCGATTCGCCCTGACAGGATAGAAGCAGTTCTTTGAATCTGTGGATTTTAAATTTCTTCCGGCGTTCACCCCCGAATTGATCAATGTACCCATCAGTAAATATATACAGGGTATCCCGGGACTTCAAACCAATGCGGTGGTTGGTAAACTTTGTTTCTTCCCAATGCACCCCTATGGGTTGCCTGTCCCCTTTCACCTCAAACAGGTGGAAATCATTGCTATCTGAAGATACTTCCGATCCTGGCTCTTTTCCTGTAAGCTGGCTGTCATTCCTAATCAGAAAGAGGGGGGTATTGGCTCCGGCAAATTGGAGTTCCTTCTTTTCCTTTGAAATGATGGCAATGGCCATGTCCATTCCATCTTTTTGCTCCTCAACATTTCCCTGCTGAACCAGCAACTCTTTCACCTTTATCCTTAGATTATCCAGTATTTCCCCGGGATCGTCAAGTTTGCCTCTTCCCAACTGGCTCGGGCATGATCTGGTCCAAAAGCTCCTTTCGCGGAAGCAAGGCCACCTGAATTCGTTCGGCATAATCGATGCTGGCAATGATTTCATTTTTCTGTGCCATCACAAGGTCTCGCTGTGCTTCGATCTCATCCCGTTGTGATTCGATCTCTTCTTTCTGCTCACTGATCTCCCTGGTCCGCTCCATCACCTTAATTTCAAGTTCCCTGTTGACCTTATCCTTCAGTTTTTCATTGACCCTTAATTGATCGATAATTTGTTCCTGGATCCGCTTCTTCTCTAACTCATCCAGCCTGATCTTCTGGGCCAGCCCGAAAGTAAAGATCAGGATTTGCACGACAGCCGCCACATATACTCCGGAATTGATGAAAATCCTGCTGAACATTGATTTGTACAAGGTGAATTCTGAAAAATTAAATCCGAAGGAAATGAGGGTAATATAGACCAGCGCAATCAAAGTGATGTTAGAAACCAGAAAGAACCAGGCAGGCCTGAACCCACTCCTGATGCGAAATATGGCAGGTAAGATCAGGATGAGAAGAGGGACGACAACGACAATAAAAACCCCCACCAGGATAAATATATCTTCGATGATATCGGGATAGGTCAGATTGAACAGGACTTCGAATAGGACCAGGAGGATCCTGGTTCCGGTGAGCATCAGCACGATCAGAACGCTGATGTACCAATTTCTTAATGTCTTCCTCAGTTCCAGATAAGCAACTCCAAATAAAAGGAAGAATACGGATACCCATGAGAGGATATAGGGCTGGAACTTCTCGAGGAATTGTAAAAAGAAGTTGTTCTCTTTCCAGTAATACTCATCCAGATAACCTTCTGAAATAAATAGGAATATCCCAAGGCTCCCGATATAAAGTGCAAAATAGAGGTATTGTCTTTCCCGTATAACAGCAAATAGGAAAAGAAAAAATACCGATATAATCAACATGGTTCCCAGGAAGCCAGACAACACCATCCGTTCCACCCGGTCATACCTGACGATGGTCTCTTTGGCGAAGAGCTGCATGGACGGCGGCCCAACATTTTCAAATGCTTTCAGACGGATATAGAAGGTCTGACTTTCCCCTTTTTTTAATGGTACAGTGACTGCATGCCAGTCTTTGTAAATAAAATCTCGGTCCTGAACCGAAAAAAATATTCCTGAGTTCTTTTCAATGATCTCTCCTGATGGAGACCTGTAATAGAGATTCAATGAATCTTGCCTGGTCATTTCAGGGAAATAGATGAGGTAGGTCCTGTCCTCAGAGATCCGGCTTTCCAGTTTGATTCTTAACCAGACACAGGAAGTTTCAAAATCGTGTCTGAACTGACTCTGGATCCCCTTGAAATCTCCCTGAGTGGTCGGCTCTATGGGAAGATCTAGCAAAGAATCACCTCTGATTAACGTGACGGAAGTATCCGTTGTAATCGAATACAGAATTCCGCTGCTGACACTATAGTCATAGTCCTTATCTACTTCCTCGGCCAGACTAATGATCTGATCACCGGGATAGATTCCTCCTGTTTCAGCAGGGCTTCCCTCCTCGACAGAAAATACAGTGATCTTTGCGCCTAACGGGTCCTTGAAAAGTCTGACCAGCGAATCAGACATGATATCTTCGATATCCCACTGCCCTGAAGAATCCGGGAGGTACAAATAGTCGTATGTAGCAATCTGGTATAGGTATGGATCCCTAAGAAAGGAAAAGCTAGCAGTTCATCCTCTCCTTTTCGCTTTATTTTCAATTCAATGATTTTTCCCGAACGGTCATGCAACAATTGCTTGATACCCCTCACATTCATACCTACTCCGGACACGAGTGAATCATTGATTGCAATGACCTGGTCGCGAATCTGTAATCCCGCCCTGTCAGCAGGACTCTCCGGGATGAGGGTGGTAATCACAGCAGTATCATTATGGATGCCGACATTATGCAATCCGGTAAACCCATCATAGACAACGGTGGCTGTTTGCGGAAATGCTAGGAGCGGCCACAACAGAAGGAGGCATCCTGTGAATCTGACGAGAAAATTAAATATTGATTGACTCTTTGAATGATATGGGTATGGATCTATCAATCCCCGGCAATTTTAGTTTGTCCCAGATAAAGATATGCCTAAGATAAGACTTGACCAAAAGTGCGCATCATCCTTCAGGATCCGGCCATCTGACCCCGGTGTCCCGGCCCCGGGATGGTAAAATAAAACCTGGTTCCCTTTCCTTCCTGCGATTCGCACCAGATCTGTCCCCCGTTCTTCTCCACGAACTCCTTGCATATGATCAGTCCCAATCCTGTCCCCTTTTCCCCTGAGGTGCCGTGGGATTTGTATTTTGCATCAATCCTGAAGATTTTTTCTGCATTCTCTTCAGAGAGGCCGATCCCCTCATCCCGAACCATCACTTCCACAAATCCGTCCTTCATTGCGCTACTTAGTTCTATGGTACCTCCTGAATGACTGTATTTTATAGCATTGTTGATCAGGTTCCTGAGCACTGTACTAATCATCTGCCGATCCCCAAATACAGACAAATCGCCGGGAATTTCAGTCTCAAACCGGATCCCTTTTTTCTCTGCGGGAACCTGATGAAGATCGATATTGAATTTGACCAGCTGCGACAGGTTGAATAACTCAGGTGTATAGTCAATGTCCCCCTTCTGCGACCTGGACCAGGTGAGCAGGTTATCAAGCAGGTTATATATCAGATCTGTAGATTTATTGATTTTTGTCAGCAGTGTCAACTTCTCTTCCTCGTCCATCTCCTCATGGTTTTTTACGGCCAATTCACTCAGCGAGTAGAGGCTGGCAAAAGGATTTTTCAGGTCATGCGCCAGAATGGAGAAAAAGGTATCCTTCATGGCGTTGAGTTCGTTCAATTTAGTTGCCTGCTCTTCCAGGTATCTGTTCTTCCGGGCGATCTCAGCTGTACGCTCAGATATTCTTTCCTCCAGCATGCGTTTCTCCCTTACCAGGTTCATTTCCCGCATTCTGACAACTATGATTATCACTACGATGCATATGATAATGTATGCTGCATAGGCGAACTTGCTCCTCCACCAGGGCGGGTGAATGAAGATCTTTAAGCTCGTTCCCTCCAGATTCCATATGCCGTCATTGTTGGTACCTTTTACCCTAAAAGTGTAGGGGCCCTGAGGGAGATTGGTAAAAGGGACAAACCGCCTGGTCCCGATATCAATCCATTGATCAGAGATTCCTTCCATTTTATAGGAATACCTGTTCCTGGTAGGATCGGTAAAATCCATAGCAGAGAACTCTATCATAAATGAATA
>JARRQC010000267.1:4004-4713 GCA_037382165.1 bacterium
CATCAATGGCCCCAAAAAACATTTCTCCGCGATCACTTTTGTATACTGCTTTTATATTAAACTCCTTACCAAGCAGCTTATCCAACACAATGAAAGGTTCCGTGGAGCTTTCATCCGGATTCTTCATAGCCAGTCCCCCTCCGGTGGAAAACCATAGATTGCCGTTTCCATCCTGGATGATATCATATACCAGGTTATTGGGAAGACCATCAGCGACGAAATAATTGGTAAACTTGGAATCGGCTTTGTTGAACATGCTCACCCCGGTACTGGTTCCAATCCATAAATGGCCCCTGCGGTCTTCACAGAGAGATACTATATAACTACCGCACAGGTCATTGAGATTTTCAGGATCATTCACATAATGGGAGATCTGTCCCGTCGATGGATCATACCTGTCGAGTCCTTCAGAGGTGGCGATCCAAACTTCATGATCCCTGTCCTCAAGAAGAGAATAGACCAGGTTGCTGCTGATAGCCAAGGCTCCGTTTCCCTTACGCAATAGTCTGATCGTTCCCTTTTCTGTATCCAGGATACAGATTCCATTCCCTGTGCCAATCCAGAACGTACCGTCGGAATTTTCAATCATACAATAGACCCGGTTGTTTTGAAAGTAGTCGAAATCGCCGGCGTTGAAATATTCCTCTACTGGAACGAACCGGTCTCCGGCGGTGTCCAGGATGCTGACCCCGTTCCTGGTGCCGATCCA
>JARRQC010000268.1:0-3438 GCA_037382165.1 bacterium
ATGTGCTGGGCGGCTTCTTCACCATGTTCCTTATTGATCTCTTCTGTGGCTTCCGCGAGAAGCGCTTTAGAAGCGGCATCCTTTGATCTTTCGACGTACTTGCCCATTTTGGGTTCCTTTTCACCAAGTTCAATGGCTTTGTCCATACTGGCCATCATCTTGTTGAAATCGCCCCTTTCTTTCCAGACAAGTCCTTTCCCATAATAGGAAATGACACAGTTGGCTTTAACCTGGTGGGCTTCGTCGAAGGCCTGGTAAGCACCATCCAGGTCATTGTCCTTGATCAGGGACATGCCCTTGCTCGAAAGAACCTTAGCAGTGACCACGGTCAGCTTGTTTTCCATATCTGTATCACCGATTTCCCCGGCCAGTTTGCGGCCGTTGTTAAGGTTGGCGACGGAAGACTCGTAATTTTTTGATTTATAAAGCGTAATGCCATTGCGGTAATAGGCATTTACCAATTGCTGCTGACTGCTTTCTTTCAGGGCATCTGCCTCGGCACCCACGGTGCCCGACATCTTGATGGCAGCCTCGTAGGCAGTAATCGCCTTGGCGTATTGCTTGGCTTTCATCGCCTCATTTCCTTCATTTAATTTCGCTCCAACATCATCTATACTTTGGGCATAAAGACCGAAAGAGAGCATGATGATAAAAATTCCTGCCGATATTCTCCTGGTAAAACTCATGTACTGTAAAATTTTAATTCTTTTTTCGGGCGGCAAATATATAAATATTTGGTATTGATAATGAATGTGTTCTGTTAAAAAAAGTAAATCAGTGAGACTTTGTTTTCAAAAGTTGGTCACGATATATTGAAAACAATTAGTCAAACTGATCCCAAGCACGAATTGCGAGTGATCTAAGAGAATGATCCAACCGAAAGATAAAAATTGACATTATAATGATCTTTTTGATGTTTTACCTTTTGTTTTCAAAAGTCGGTGGTAACCTTTTAAATTAAACAAATAACAAAGATGGTTCGCTAATTGTTTTCATAGGCCATGCATACTTTTTCCTGTCTAATTTTGTCATTGAATAAAAATTGATACTGAAATTCCTCACATTTTACCATCTTTGTTGTGAATTTTAACCTTGATCCATAGACAAGTATTCATTAATCAATAAAATCATGAAAAAATTCTTTACACTTTGGTTGACACTGATGATCGTGGGATTTGGATTCGGACAGCATATGTTGATCGACAATACCAGGATTAGCCAGCATGAACAATTGACAAAGTCCGCCATGGGAGTTCAATCCCTGAAAAATGACAAGCTTAACCGTATTGACAATACCGCTGCAGGGCCGGACCTCGTGGTGTTTATCGACGGATTTGTTAAAAATTATTACACCGTGCCGCTGGCTCAGGCAACTATCGAGATGGAAGCCATGGTGGGTAACATTGGTGATGAACTGACAGAACCTACCAATGCCAACCTGACCGTTGGCACCTCCTACGATGAGGATGTTGCCATTCCTGTGCCGCTGGGTTCAGGTGATGATGTTATGGTCACTTTTCCTGCTTTCACGGCTTCCGAGACCGGAGAGGCGAGTTTTGTTGTTACTGCCTCTGCTGCAGATGACGCCGATCCTGACAACGGGATGGATGTAAAACAGCTCCTTATTGATGAAGAGGTGTTGTCCCGCAACAATGACTTTTACAATGGAAACATGAGCATAGGGGCTCCGGGAGGAATCCTTGGCGATGTGTACCAGGTGCTTGCAGAAGATGTACTGAGCAGCGTTACCTTCTACCTTGCCGGAGCTACCCCGGGAGATATTCACCAGGTAGTTGTCTATGAGTTTGACGGACAGCCGACCAACCTGATCGCGACTGCCATGGATGTGCTGGTTACGGAACCAAACATTTACTACACGGCTACTTTTGCAGAAGAAGTGACACTGGCTCCCGGAGAATATTTTGTAGGAATTATTGAAGGCGCACATGCGATGCGTTTGGGTTATACCAACGATGACTATACTCCGGAATCGTCCTGGGTTTATTACAACGGATCATGGAATCCTTTGGAAGATTACAATTTTTTCCAGGTCCATATGATGAACCTGGAGTTTGGTGAATGGAGTCCCCCCTTGTTTGATATCGCATTGGAAGAGGTTACCATGCCTTCCTTTATGATGCCCGGAGAAGTTGAGGTGGCAGGTGTTATTCGTAACCTGAGCGGGGAAACCCTTACCTCAATAGATGTTTCCTACACCATGAATGGAGGTACCCCTGTCAGCCAGACATTCAATGTCAATGTAGGCCCCCTGGAGACTTACGAATTTATGTTTGACGATCCGCTTAGTCTGATGGACTTTGGTGCTTATACCTTCGAGGTGGTCATCTCCAATCCCAACGGGGAAGAGGATGAGAATCCCGATAACGACATGATCACCCATGTAGTGAATGTGGTGGAAGACATGCCACAGAAACGTGTGGTAGGTGAAGAAGCTACAGGAACCTGGTGCGGATGGTGTCCCCGGGGTGCCGTATGGATGGAATATATGGCGGATGAATATCCGGAGACCTTTATCGGCATTGCCGTACACAACAATGACCCGATGGAACACGATGAATATGATGCCGGCATGGCGCCCTTGATTCCCGGTTATCCCAGTGGTCTGGTAGACCGTCTTAGTGAGGCCTACGATCCCTCCCAGTTTGAAGCAGTCTACCTGGAGCAGATCGATGAAATTCCTCCTGCACATGTTTCCCTGGAAAGCGTGATGCTTGACGGAAATGAACTCTCTTTCAACGTGAGGGCTGATTTCGTGGCCCAGGCTTCCAACCTGCGCTTCAACGCGGTACTGAAGGAAGACAACGTTACCGGAACAACTTCGGGTTACAATCAGGCCAACTATTACTCGGGCGGCGGTAACGGTCCCATGGGAGGTTACGAAGACCTGCCCAACCCGGTACCGGCTTCCATGATGGTCTACGATGATGTGGCCCGCACCATCCTTGGTGGCTGGAACGGCTCACCTGGAAGTTTGCCGCAGACCGTATCAGCTGGCCAATCCTATTGGTATTCCTATTCAGTTACTTTACAGAGTGGCTGGGATGTCAACGAGATCAACATCGTGGGTATGCTCATCGATACGGATAACGGCCGGATCCTGAATGCCGTGGAATCCAATGACAACACCGTGGGTATTTTCAACAATCCTTACGAGGAAGCCACTTTCTCCGTCTATCCGAATCCTGCTGTGGATCGCATGACCATCGACGCACCTGGAGCCGACCGCATCGAGGTCGTCAATTTCATGGGACAAGTTATCCGGCAGATGGAAGGTACCGGAAGGCCGGTGGAATTGAATGTCGGCGAATTTGACGCCGGCATCTATTTTGTCAGGGTCTCCGAAGGCGAATCGACAACAACACGGAAAGTGATTGTTAACTAGTAGCTTTCTGTCAACTATTGAAAAAGTGCATAGCC
>JARRQC010000269.1:0-6505 GCA_037382165.1 bacterium
AAATCCGGCCCCGTTAACCCAATGGGTAAAGGACCGGATTTTTCCTGGTTTACAATTTACTAATAATCGAAACTGTTGTGATTGTATTCCATCGGCATCCTGTCATCATGATGGCTACGGCCATTGGAATTATAATCCTGATGGTTTCCACCACTGTTAGACCGTTGCAATGATGAAATCAATGCTCCGATCATTTTGGTCATTTCCATTAAATATCCGCGTGAAACCTCTTCCTGCTCGTCAGTAAGATTGTTAGAACGGTAAGCTACTGTCGTGAATACAAGGCACTCACGAATAGCACTCTTAGCCATTTTCAAATAATAGATGAATTGGCTTTTGTTCCTGGACGAACCTTCAGCAATGTAGAAAGAAATGTTTCTGGCAGCATTGTTGAATTTCTGGACCAAATGAGTTCTGTCATCCGTTGGGAACTGCATGCTTACATCATGCAGCCAATTGACATAGTCAAGCGATTTGTGATAGACTCTAAGATCCTCAAACCTGAAAAATGTAACATTCCTCTCCGTCTTTTCCTCTTCTTGATTGTACATAATCGTTTAAAGGTTTAGTTAATAATAATTGTTAAATGCGTCTTCCCGAAGGAAGACAATAGTCTTTATTTAGTTTTTAGCTTGATTCCTTTCCTGCGTCACTTATTTACCTGGAATGTCGTGTCGCCATTCCAGATAAAAGCGATGATCTGCTTGGCCGCTGTCTTCTTGGGGGTGAAAAAGCAACGTCCTGAAAATCTTTCAGTTAACAGTTCAGCGTTTCCGGGTGCAAGATCGGAAAGATATTTGAATCCAGGACGTTCTTCGAACACCTTTAGGAGGTCTTCTTCATGAATAACTTCTTTTCTGGCCGTATTGATGAGTGCGGCTCCATCTTTCATGATTGAAAGCAGAGAATAATTTATCGATTGTTTTGTCTTTTCATTAGCTGGAATGTGCAGGCTGAGATAGTCTGAACTGCTGTAAAGTTCTTCCGCGCTATCACAGACCTTCACTCCATCGGCTTCCATAGCCGATTTAGGAATGAACGGATCGAAAGCAATTACTTCCATGCCGAACCCTTTGGCGATCCGTGCCACATGTTTACCCACATTCCCGTATGCGTGAATACCAAGGGTCTTTCCCAGTAATTCAGTCCCTGAACTGCCATTGAAATGGTTCCTTGCCTGGTAAACCATCATACCCAGGGCCAGTTCAGCAACTGCATTGGAGTTTTGTCCCGGTGTATTCATTACAACCACCTGGTTAGCCGTGGCTGCCTCCAGGTCTACATTATCGAAACCTGCACCCGCTCTGACAACGATCTTCAGCTTTGGTGCCGCATGGATGACTTCTTCGGTCACCTTGTAAACACCGCTCTGATTTGTTCAGATGCCTCCCTGGCAAAAGGTTTTATAGTCGCTACTAAAACTTTTGTCATGATATCTTCGTTTACGGTTGTTTAACCATTGTTCTTTTCAAATTCCTGCATTGCACTGACGAGTGCCCTGACACTTTCTGCGGGCAGTGCATTGTAGGTCGATGCCCTGAAACCTCCCACCGAGCGGTGCCCCTTGATACCAATCATTCCTTGCGAGGTGGCGAAATCGAAGAATGGTTTTTCCAGCTCCTCGAAACCTTGTTTCATAACAAAACAAATGTTCATCAATGAACGATCCTCTTCATTTTCGACGGTTGCCCGGAAGAGTGAATTTCTGTCGATCTCATCGTACAGTAGTGAAGCCTTATGTTTGTTGATTTTCTCCATCTCCGCGATCCCGCCTTTCATCTTGAGCCACTGCAGGGTTTGCAAAGCAGCGAAAACAGGGAGTACGGGAGGCGTGTTGAACATGCTTCCCTTGTCGATGTGGGTCTGATAGTTCAGCATGGTAGGAATATGTCTGTCCACATGCCCGAGGATATCGTTCCTGATGATGACGAATGTCACACCGGCAGGCGCCAGGTTCTTTTGCGCACCGCCATAAATGATTGCGTATTTGCTGATATTGACCGGTCTGCTGAAAATATCGGATGACATGTCCGCGACAAGGGGCACGGGTGAATCCATATCATATTTTATCTCCGTTCCGTAGATGGTGTTGTTGGTAGTGATGTGGAAATAATCAGCATCTGAAGGGATGGTGTAATTCCTGGGAATATAATTGAACAATTTATCTTCCGAGGAATCGACAACCTCAACCTCCCCGAATCCCTGGGCTTCCTTGATGGCTTTTTTAGACCAGGCGCCGGTATTAAGGTAGGCCGCTTTTTTCCTGAACAGGTTGAATGGAACCATGGCAAATTGTGTGCTGGCTCCACCGCCCAGAAATAAAACGGAATACCCATCAGGAATGGATAGCAATTCCTTGAAAAGTTGCTGAGCTTCTTCCATCACTGCAACAAACTCCTTGCTGCGATGGGAAACTTCCATCACCGACAGGCCGGTCCCCGCAAAATCTTTGACTGCAGCAGCCGTATTTTCTATTGTATAATCCGGCAATATCGAAGGACCGGCATAAAAATTATGTTTTTTCATAGCTGACATGACTTCTTTTTTTCAAGCTACGCAAAAATAGCAATTTATATCGCCTTTTCCCTTAAAATAATTATTTGGAATCATTATAAGTAATGGCATGTCATTGGCGTCGTAAACAGCTTGTACGTGATGTGAATCAATGATAGTACATTTGCAGAAAAAATAAGGTATGCCAAAGCTTAAGGAGAGGATAACTGCCTTTTCAGAGATGGGGAATGCCCTGTCTTTGATTTGCGGATCGGAGAATCCGGAAAAAAATATTCCCAAGGATTACATGGATAAACTCGAAGCGATCCACGGACTCATTCAGGATGTACATTTTTATAACGGCTGGTTTACAGAAGGAATGGTCCGGTATATGATATGTTCGGTTGCCTCCGTTCTCAATAAAGACTCTTTGAAAAACTGGCTGAAAGCCTATCCATTGGAATCAATGGAGAACGAAAAACCGAAGACCATTGGTGTGGTGATGGCGGGCAATGTACCCCTGGTAGGTTTTCATGATTTCCTTACGGTACTTATGTCCGGAAACAGACTAAAAATCAAACTGTCATCCGATGACAATAAATTATTACCCGCAATTTATGATCTTCTGTTGCAAATTGAACCTCAATTTCAGGATTTTGTCGTGTTTACGAATGGAAAATTGGGGGCATTCGATGCGGTTATCGCTACAGGAAGCAATAATTCAGCACGTTATTTCGACTATTATTTTGGGAAATACCCTCATATCATCCGGAAAAACAGAAACGGAGTGGCTGTACTTACCGGAAAAGAGTCCGAGGATGAGCTTAAAAAGCTGACCGACGATATTTTTCTCTACTACGGGCTGGGTTGCAGGAATGTTTCCAAAATTTATGTTCCGGAGGGTTATGATTTCACTTTGCTCAAGAAGGTGCTGGAAGAACGTAAAGAAATATCGGAGAACCATAAGTATTTCAATAATTACGAATACAACAAGGCCATTTACCTGGTAAACGGGACTTCCCATATCGATTGCACCAACCTGATGCTTGTAGAAAACGAACAGATTGCGAGCCCGGTCAGCGTCCTGTATTATGCGTATTACGAAAGTATACCTTTATTAACAGCGTCACTTTCATCGTTAAAGGAAGATATCCAATGCATTGTCTCTCACGAAGCATTCCTGCAAGATGTAATTCCCTTTGGTGAAAGCCAGAAGCCAGGTCTTGGAGATTATGCAGATGGAGTGGATACCCTGCAGTTCTTGCTATCTCTTGACAAAGCTTAGATGCCTGAAAATGGAAAACCCGGGCATACCCTTTGGGTTATGAAAAATATTTTTTGTAAAGTTTGGATATTTCGTTGAAAGCTAATATTTTTGCACGCCCAAAAAATAAATGGAAAAACAGCTTAAAATGAAGAAAGATATCCATCCCACGAATTACAGGCTCGTCGTTTTCAAGGACATGTCCAATGACTATGCATTCCTTACGAAATCTACCGTTGAATCAAAAGAAACCATCAAATGGGAAGATGGAAATGAATATCCACTCGTGAAACTGGAAATCTCCCATACTTCACATCCGTTCTTTACCGGAAAGATGAAGCTTGTGGATACTGCCGGTCGTGTGGATAAGTTCAAAAACCGTTATCAGAAACATTTTGATAAGAAGAAGAAATAATCTAAATCCAATGAATATTAAAACCCTTGCTATTCGCGAGGGTTTTTTTATGCTTCCCCGTTCAGGGCAAGATCATATTCTTATTTTTGCAGGACCCGCGCGATAAACTTACCGGAATGAATTATAACCTCTTTGATAATGATGGCAGATCAAACCTCTTGCCGCTGGTCTTTACAAGACCGGTTGCTGACCTTCGTATTGGAATTTTAACCATTCGTGAGAAATGGGAATGGTATCTGGATTCCGTTACCACATCGTTGACCCAGGATTATCTTGCTGAAAAATATCCGTTGGAGGTAGCCGAAGATAACTTGTTGATAGACGGTTCTGTTTTGCCCAATAAATTGTTGGTTGATGAGCTTCTCAGATTGAATTCCGGCGAATATCTTGAAAAGGTAGGTCAGGTTATTGGGATGAGGGTAGGGGGAGATTTGCCTGAAAACCTTGATGTAAAGGGGATGTCAGCTGTTCATATTTTAATTTGCTTACAGAGGGAAGGAAATCAGCACCGCTAAGCCAAACCAATTTTGTACTGGGACCTGAGGATCAGATATTCCTCGAAGAAGGGGCTGTGGTTGAATATGCATATCTCAACACACAGAACGGCCCCATATACATCGGTAAGGATGCCCTTGTGATGGAAGGATCCAAGATCAGGGGAACTTTTGCCCTTTGCGCGAATTCCATACTGAAGCTCGACGCGAAGATATACAGCGGCACGACAATAGGTCCCCATTGCAAGGTGGGAGGAGAAGTGCAAAATGTAGTATTTTTCGGGTATTCCAACAAAGGCCATGACGGCTACCTGGGTAATGCAGTGGTAGGGGAATGGTGCAACTTCGGGGCTGACACCAACAATTCCAATCTTAAAAATACTTACGATATTGTAAAATTGTGGTCCTACCCGGAAAAGCGATTTAAGAGCACAGGTCTCCAGTTTTGCGGACTGATCATGGGAGATCACTCTAAAACCGGGATTAACACCATGTTCAATACCGGTACCGTGGTAGGCGTTTCCTGCAATCTTTTCGGATCCGGATTTCAGCGCAATTTTATCCCTTCATTTTCCTGGGGCGGCCCTCACGGCTTAATAGCCTATAACATGAAAAAATCATTTGATGTGGCCAGGGCCGTAATGAACCGGCGGAACTTGGAGTTTGATGCAACCGAAGAAGCCATTTTCAGGCATATTTATGCGCTTGAACAATCCTGAGTGAAATCGGTTCAGCAGCTTCATTTTCATCGTGGCACATTAATTGACAATAGTTATTAAACCTGGCAATAAGCCGGGAGGTTATCAGACCAGGAGGCTTTGAGCCAATGGTTTAGTTGGTATGCGGGATATGAGTATTCAAATCCGGCCTGACAAATTGACTGAAAGGATTGCATATATGAGTGATTTTTTAAACCTGACGGATATTATGGATGCGGAAACCGAATTTTTTCCGCTTTTATCTTCTGAGGATGAGGAGATGATGCTCACCGAGGAGGTGCCCGACGAACTTCCTATTTTACCTTTGCGTAATACCGTACTGTTTCCCGGTGTGGTTATTCCCATCACAGTGGGCAGGGATAAATCGATCTCCCTTATCAAGGAAGCCTACAAGGGAAAACGCACGATTGGTGTAGTGGCACAGAAAGATCCCGAGATCGAGGATCCCAAACCCGACGACCTTCACTTTATCGGTACTGTAGCACGAATCATCAAGATCTTGCAGATGCCCGATGGGAACACGACAGCCATCATCCAGGGGAAGAAACGTTTCAGCATAATAGGCATCACGCAGGAAGACCCCTATTTTATGGCGCGGGTTGCCGGTGTGGAAGGAACTGTGGAAATACCCAAAGGCAAGTCGTTCGATGCCCTCATCTCCTCCGTAAAGGATCTGAATTTGCAAATCATTGAGAAATCACCCGCTGTACCCAGTGAAGCCGCTTTTGCGATCAATAATATTGAAAGCCCGATATTTCTTGTAAACTTTATTTCGTCCAACCTGAATGTCGGAAATGATGTCAAACAACAATTGCTGGAGATGACCGACCTGGAAGCCAAAGCCAAGCGATTGCTTGAACTGCTCATCAAGGACCTTCAGATGCTTGACCTGAAACAAGACATTCAAAAGAAGGTGAAGGTCGATATGGATAAGCAGCAAAGGGATTTTATGCTCCACCAGCAGTTGAAGACCATCCAGGAGGAACTGGGGGGTGGACCGCATGAAGAAGAGTTAAAAGAGTTAAGTGAAAAAGCCGCCAAAAAGAAGTGGCCCGAGGAAATAGGAAAGACCTTCGACGCGGAATTGTCCAAACTCCAGCGGATGAACCCGTCCGCCGCC
>JARRQC010000269.1:6552-7624 GCA_037382165.1 bacterium
GGTCGACCTCCCCTGGCATGAATATACAAAAGACAATCTTGATCTGAAGCATGCTGAAAAGGTACTGAATGAGGATCATTACGGCCTCGAACAGATCAAGGAGCGGATTGTCGAGTTTTTGGCTGTGTTGAAGCTGAAAAATGACATGAAAGCCCCCATACTTTGCTTCGTTGGTCCTCCCGGCGTGGGTAAGACTTCTCTGGGGAAATCGATCGCCCGCGCATTGGGAAGAAAATATGTCCGCATGTCTCTCGGCGGTGTACGGGATGAGGCGGAACTCAGGGGGCATAGAAAAACCTATATCGGTGCGATGCCGGGACGTATTGTTCAGAGCCTGCGAAAAGCCAAAACCTCTAACCCGGTATTTATGCTTGATGAGGTCGACAAGGTCAGCGGTAACAATATTTCCGGCGACCCGCAGGCGGCATTGCTCGAAATTCTTGACCCGGAGCAGAACGGTACTTTTTATGACAATTACCTGGAAGTGGAATACGACCTTTCGAAAGTCATGTTCATCGCTACTGCAAACACTCTTTCCTCGATACATCCCGCACTTCGTGACCGGATGGAGGTGATCGACCTGAGTGGATACCTGCTGGAAGAAAAGATCGAGATCGCCAAAAGACACTTGTTGCCAAAGCAATTAAAAGAACACGGGATCAATAGGTCTCAGGTCAGGTTTAACCGCGGCATACTGGAAAAGATCATTGAAGATTATACGCGGGAAGCCGGCGTACGTACCCTCGAAAAGCAGATAGCGAAAGTATTGCGTAACAGGGCCAGGTTCATTGCCATGAATGAGGAGTACGAGGCATTGCTGGAAAAGGATAAACTCAGAGAAATACTGGGGGTTCCAAGGTATCAGAAAGACCGGGAAATCACCAATGATGTTGCGGGAGTAGTCACCGGACTTGCCTGGACATCGGCAGGCGGGGAAATTCTTTTTATCGAGGTAAGCCTGAGCAAGGGAAAAGGACAGCTTAAATTGACCGGGAACCTGGGTGAGGTCATGAAGGAATCGGCAAGTATCGCTTTTGAATATTTAAAATCCCATGCTTCTCTGTTACATATT
>JARRQC010000270.1:0-3389 GCA_037382165.1 bacterium
CGGCTTCAAGAATTCCATCACAACCGGAAAATGCCGGAATTTTAGTGTATCAGGATGACAATAATTTTGTAAAATTGATGTTCAGGGCAGTCGTTAAAACAACCCGATCCGGCATGTTCGGGGGAACGCAGGTGCAAGCAGGAACTATAGACCTGATCATTGAAGAAAATGATATTACAAAATCGTTGGCAACTTTTAACCTCAGTAAAGAAATAACCAATAGTAATCCGCTAATACTTAAACTGGATAAAAAAGGAAGCGAATACACGGCTTATTATTCTCTGGATGGCGATAAATTTGAAAAGCTGGGAACTGCTGATATTTTGTTGAAGGATATCAAGGCCGGATTGATTGTGTGTGATGGCGTAATTACTCAGAATATGAAAAGCACTTTTTGGTTTGATTCGGATACTACCAAGCCGGATACGCCGTTCGATGTTGCATTTGATTATTTTCACATCACCAATAGTGGTCTGTAGCCCTATGGATTATGTGAGGATTAAAGATAAAATTGGTATCAAATTTATACTCAGATATCAAATACCATGAAAATTAGAAATTACAAACTATACTTTTAATTAAGGGAGTATCCACATGAAGAAACTAAGTTATCTTATCGCACTGCTACTTGTATTTAGTTTAATACAAATTACAACAGCGCAGGAAAAAGAAAAATGTCATGAGCAGGATAAAGAAAAATGTCATAAGAAAGAGAAAAAAGAACTTGTTCCGGGAGAACAGGCGCCTCTTGCCAACCCGGGTCAAAATGCATTCGGAAGGATTCGTAATGTAGGTACTACGAAAACCAAACGAAGTCCATTCCCAGCGCGCCCTGAACCGGAAATTAAGACGATTTCCCTGGATGAGATTTCCATGAGTGATCCTTTCGTTTATCCTGATGAAAAAACTAAGACATATTATTTGACAGGCACCGGTGGTCGCTTGTATACAAGTAAAGACCTTAAAATGTGGACCGGACCTTACAAGATTATCGACCTCACAGGCACCTGGATGGACAGCCTTTGGGTTGCTGCCGCTGAAATCCACAAATTCGGTGATAAATATTATTTAGCCGGTACCTGGAGCGATCACACAACTTTAATCGAAGCCGTTCCACGTCGGTATAATGTGCCGCGTAACCAGACCCAGCTTCTGGTAGCCGATAAACCAGAAGGCCCCTATACACCCTTAGTCAAAGAATTTGATTTTTGCCTCGGACCTGAAGATTGGGATATCATTGATGGTACGCTTTATGAGGAAGACGGTACAGTATATATGGTTTTTGTACATGAATGGACTCAACTTATTGACGGCACTATGGATTACATGCCTCTATCAAAGGACCTTACGCATCGGACAGCTTATCCCACAACCATCTTTCGTGCCAGTGAAGCCGCATGGTCAAAAGAGATGAATAGTATCGGTGAAGCTACCTTTGGTATGAAAATGCCGGGCTGGGTTACCGATGGGCCTCAACTATTCAGAACACAAACAGGTAAACTTGGCATGCTCTGGTCGAGCTGGGGTGAGCATCGTTATGCACAGGGAATCGCTTATTCGACCTCCGGCAGTATCAAAGGTCCCTGGGTACAAGAAGAAGAGGCTTTTAAAGGTGATAACTCCGGTCATGGAATGATTTTTACTACTTTTGAAGGAAAAAGGCTCTTTATTATCCATCATGCTGAAGAAAAGGGTCCGCGTAAACCGCAGCTTTATGAAATTGATGACTCTGGCGATAAGGTGATACTTGGAGAGAGATATCATCCATAATAGAGAAGGAATACAAAATTCCGTTTAGTCGATCTAAATTTTTATTCATTTACGAATCGTGCATGGATAAAAAATATCATAAAAGGATGAAAAGGAACTTCTTATGAAGACCATTTTAATTTTCGTTGCAATGATTGTTTTGTTTGCTTCCGGATGCAACAATATGCAAAAGCAGCCTTCACTTGTTAAAGTTGAAAGTGGAATGGTTCAGGGGATAGTTGACAGCGGTTTAACCGTTTTTAAAGGTATTCCGTTTGCCGCACCACCGGTAGGTGACTTACGCTGGCGTGCGCCTCAGCCGGTTTCAGGATGGGATACGGTTCTCCAGGCTGATAAGTTTGCTCCCGGTCCTGTCCAGGCCTGGGATTCTCCCTCGGGAAAAAGTGAAGATTGTTTATACCTGAATGTCTGGACGCCGGCTAAATCTGCGAATGACCGCATCCCCGTATTAGTCTGGATCTATGGCGGCGGATTCAATGGCGGAGCTACCTCAGTTCCAGGTTATAATGGAGAGCATCTTGCGAGAAAAGGAGTTGTGCTGGTTAGTATTGCCTACCGTGTTGGGCGTCTTGGTTTTCTTGCCCATCCAGAGCTAAGCGCCGAGAATGAACATCATGCTTCTGGAAATTACGGTGTGATGGATATGATAGCAGGTCTGAAATGGATACAGAAAAATATTGCCGCATTTGGCGGTGATCCGAACAAAGTTACTATTTTTGGTGAATCGGCCGGTGGGATTGCAGTTAGCATGTTATGTGCATCACCATTAGCCAAGGGATTATTCCACGGTGCAGTTTCACAAAGTGGTGGTTCATTTGGACCTCCACGGCCCACGACTTATCCGGGCGAAAATATGAAACGTCTTTCCGTTGCTGAACAGGACGGGCTGGCTTATGCAAAAACTGTGGGCGCCACTTCCCTGGCAGAATTGAGAAAATTGCCTGCGGACACCCTGGCAAAGGGCGGTTTTGGTAGCGGTATGGCCTGGCCGATTATAGACGGTTATGTAATTCCGGATGATCAGTATAAACTCTACCAGGAAGGCAAATTTAATGATACACCGATCCTTGTCGGATACAATTCAGATGAAGGAGCCAGCTTCACACGAACGAGAGATCCAAAAGAATATATTAAAGGCGTTAAGGAACGCTATGGAAAGTTTGCTAACGACTTGCTCAAAGCTTATCCGGTTGGTAAGAACTCAATCCCAAAAACCGCGCGCGACCTTGCCCGTGACGCTGCATTTGGCTGGCAGACATGGATATGGGCCCGTCTACAGTCTGAATTAGGGCAATCCAAAGCTTACTACTATTATTTCGATCAACACCCTGACTATCCGGAAGATTCTCCCCGGGCAGGCTTTGGTTCGCCGCATGGGCAGGATGTTAGTTACGTTTTCGAAACACTTGATACGGCAAATCCACAAACGACTCAAAATGATCTGGAAATTTCAGAGGCTATGGCAACCTATTGGACGAACTTTGCCAAGCATGGTGATCCAAACGGTGATGGAATACCGGATTGGGAAGCATTTAGTGATAAAAATCAAAAAGTAATGTATTTCAGTAAAACACCGCACATGGGTCCGGTTCCCAGCGCAGAATCGCTTGAAGTCTTGG
>JARRQC010000271.1:0-3345 GCA_037382165.1 bacterium
CCCCAATGCGCATCATGTAACACAACAGGGAGTATCCTGGTATGTTGATGAGAGTTCAGAATATGATGGTGCGGCATTTATATATACCGGCAATCTGATCCTTGGCAGGGGTGAGATCGAAGATGGAGAGATCGTTTATGCTGAAGAACTGGTAGGCTTCCTCGAAGAAGGCGAACCCTTCAATGATTTCAAGATCGCTTTCGCTCCCGATGGAGAAACGGGCTATATCCTGGCCATGGCTGAAAACACAGGCGATCCTGTTGAAAATACGAATTATCATCCAATCCTTCTGAAAACGGAAGACGGCGGAGAAAGCTGGTCAGATCCTGTCGACGTTCAGTTCGGCGGAGAAGATGGAATTGAAAGTATCAAAAACTATATTCCCGACACCATCATTACCCAGCTTGATTTTTACGTTGACTGGGATGGCGACAGGGATGCGCTGATCTTCAACATGGGATTCCATGTAGATATGGCTGTCGATGCAATGGGCAATCCTTACATTATTGGCATGATCTCCCTGGGTACGGATGAAGGCAACTGGTATCCTGGTTTGGGAACAGAATGGGCACTTTATTCAGAAGATGGCGGAGAAACCTGGAATGCTGATCCGCTTTGGGACCACTACTGGTTTGACGGAACCGTGGGAACCATTAACATTTACAACAGACCGCAAGTGTCCATTGATTATGAGGGTCATAATGTATTTTATTCCTGGCTGGATTCGGAAGCCGAGCAGGCTGAGGAGAACGACAGGCCGAATATCTATCTTTCTGGTTATGATATTGAAGAGGGCGTTTACACGGAGGTGGAAAATGTCACTTACTTCACTCAGGCCTGGAATAAGGCTTTCATGGGAGGTCAATCCTATTATGTTTTCAAGTTGGATGCGGAATCCTTTGAAATACCATTTTATTATGTGGAATTTACCGTGCCGGACAATGACCTTGAAGAAGTCAACTACTGGTATATTAATGATTATATCCTCACACCTGTGGATGTTCCCGAGTTCGATGGGTCGGCAGCAAACTTTGTGGTAGGTCAGAATTATCCAAATCCTGCCAGCGATAAGACGGAAATACTGGTAACCGCCATGACGGATCTTCCGATCGAATTGACCGTGAGCAATGTCCTTGGACAGGTCGTCTATCGTGATGCCATCCGTAGCGGAGCCCATGCCCATTCGTTCAGCTTCGATGTTTCAGACTTCGACCCGGGCTTATACCTTTATACCGTTGCCATCGGCAATCAGCAAATCACCAAAAAGATGCTTGTTGAATAATCATTTTCCCAATGAATAAATGGAAAAAACCGCCTTGAACCAGGGCGGTTTTTTTAATTTTAGATTTGTGATATTTGATGTTGGGATGGGGAGTTAGTTCTGGGGTTCAAAGGGATTCAGGCTTCATAAACTTCCGCCCCCGTCCCCGGTCTTCCGTCCCCATACCCTTATACTCCTCATGCCCACTGCTCCCACGCCCCCGTATCCAACATTTGCTACCTTTGCATCAATTTTTAAAAAGACAGCATATTCTGATGAAAGCATTGCAATTATTTCTTCTTTTAATAGGGATGGGTTATGTTGCTTTTGGACAGCAGCAGGATGACATCACCGTTGATGAACTCAAAGAACATGTTTATTTTCTCGCTTCGGATTCCCTGAAAGGAAGGAAACCGGGTACACCGGAATCAAAAGTCGCTGCAGAGTATATAAGGGATCAATTGGTCTCAGCCGGCTTTTCACCCATGGGCGAGGATGGATTTCAGTATTTTGATGTGATCACCAGTGTCGAACCCGGCACAGATAATATGTTGAAATTCCAGGATAGGAAATATACCATCGGGGAAAATTTTAACCCTTTGCCGTTTTCTTCCAATGCCGATATCTCGGCAAAAGTGGTTTTTGCAGGGTTTGGTATGGATGTGGAAGAAGATACACTCGTATGGAACGATTACGAAAAAGTGGACGTCAGTGGAAAATGGGTACTTGCTCTACGCGGTGATCCTGAGCCCGACAATGATAACAGCCTGTTTATCGCTTATGGAAATGATCGCGATAAAGCCCTGATGGCACGGGATCACGGAGCCGCGGGACTGTTGCTTGTCAGTGGTCCTCAATTTGGCGAAGAGGATAAACTGGATCTTCCCGCATTCAATAGGGTTACGGCGGATGCGGGATTGCCCGTTATACAGGTGACCCGGTCATTGGCTGATGAAATCATCTCTGGATCAGGTAACACGATTCATGCGCTTGAGGAAATGATCATCAACGAAAACAAGACCTATACCTTTCAGACAGAAAAGGAACTGCATGCCCGAACTGATCTGCAAAGGGTAAAAGTGACCACACAAAACGTAGTGGCAATGCTCGAAGGTAGCGATCCGGTGCTGAAAAAGGAATACTTGCTCATCGGTGCACATTATGATCACCTGGGATTTGGCGGGCAGGGTTCCGGTTCGCGTGTGCCGGATACCATGGCCATCCACAATGGGGCGGATGACAATGCCTCCGGGACCGCCGGGATTATTGAACTTGCTGAAAAGATTGCCGCTTCACGTGATAAGATAAAACGCAGCATCATTATAATGGCTTTTGGTGCGGAAGAAATGGGCCTGCTGGGTTCGCAGTTTTTCGTTGCAGAGCCAATGATCGACCTGAAAGATGTGAAGGCCATGTTCAATTTCGATATGATCGGCAGGATGAATGCAGATGAACGGAGTGTAATGGTGGCTGGAACGGGTACCGCGAAGGAATTGGAAGATTTGTTGGCAGGATATGAAGCAGGTAGTACGATCTCATTCGGACACTCTCCGGAAGGCTATGGCGCTTCCGACCATTCGAGCTTTTACGCAAATGGCGTACCGGTGATGTTTTTCAGTACCGGGGCGCATCCCGATTACCATACTCCCGCGGATGATGCAGACAAGATCAATTACGAAGGTGAAGCGGAAATCCTGGACTATGCTTATGATATTGTCATGGATCTGGCAAATCGAGAGGAAAACCTGACCTACCAGGAAGCAGGTCCCAAAAAACAACAGGGGCGCTATGGCAGGGGATTAAAAGTGAAATTTGGAATCATGCCCGATTTTACTTCCAATGAAAATGACGGACTGGGCGTTGGCGGTGTAACGCAGGGCGGCCCTGCAGATAAGGCCGGTATGCTAAAGGGTGATAAGATCGTTGCCATTGAAGGCCAGCCTGTGACCAATATTTATGACTATATGAACCGCTTGAAAAAACTGAAACCCGGTCAAACCATTAGTGTGGATATTATCAGGGATGAAAAACCGAAAGTGCTCGTTTTGGTGCTATGATGATTTGACAGAACAGAAGCTGCATGA
>JARRQC010000272.1:0-3307 GCA_037382165.1 bacterium
GCCAGCACAAGTGAAGAATAAAATGGATAGAACAGGACAAACAGCCAGCTTAACCCCTTGTGCCTGTGGTTGACAATATTCAGTATACAATAAGTGAGCATGGGAGCTCCCAAAACAGCCATACCATAGATCGTATAGGATGGCAGAAGGGTAAATGAAAAAGCAAGGATAGCAGAAATCAGTTTTTTATGATCCTGGAGAGAATTTAAAACATACCTTGAAAATAAAAGGTATGTTCCTAAAAAAGCAATCAGGTTGATCAATGCATAGTTTGACAAATAAGCGTAGACAGGAGGCAGCCAGTAAAAGAGCAGACTTTCAAAGCTATGTGCGCTGGCATTCAGGCTGTTTCGTTTGAACCCGATGCCCATCTGCGGGATAAGTTCATCATTACTGTAGCTAAACAGGTTGCCATTCCGGATGGGGAGTAATCTCGTTGTGATCTCAGAATCCAGGTTGTCGTATATCTTAAATACATTGTCCTCTCCATTGATAAACTGAACGGTGAAGATCATCAGCAGCCCGAACAACAGGACATAGACTGCATAGCGGTCCAGATAAAATAGCAGGGGTTTATTCAAGGCTGTTTAATTGTTTGTTGGTTCAACTATACCTTTTTTAAAACAAAATCTCACAGATTCAAGATCAAAAATAAGCAAATCACGAATGAAGTATAGAAAGGGCTTTCATCAAGTTATGATTATTTTTTGGATATTTGTTTGGAAGGATGATGACCCAGAACCCGCAGCCCAATGGAAGGGGGTCATCATGAACGACAAAGCCTATGAATGCGCAGAAGACACTGGTATCGGTAGTGATTCCCGTGTACAATGAAGAACAGGGTCTTCAGAAGATCAACGACAGGATCCAGGAAGTCTTTCAGTCCCTGCCTGAATATGATTACGAGATAATATTTGTCGATGACGGATCCGTGGACGGCTCGCTGGATATGCTTACAAAGCTCAGTAAATCAAGCCATCACATTTACTACATAAGTTTTTCCCGAAACTTTGGGCACCAGGCTGCCGTGAAGGCCGGCCTTGACAATGCCCGGGGGGATTGTGCCATATCCATGGATGCCGATCTGCAACATCCGCCGGAGCTTATCCCGGAAATGATCGAAAAATGGAGGTCGGGTTATGATATCGTATACACAATTCGGATCGATGACAGGAAAGTAGGGTTATTCAAAAGGATTACCTCCAGAACCTATTACCGGATGATCAACATGTTATCTGACATTAAAATTGACCGGGGTGCTGCCGATTTCAGGCTGCTTGACCGGAGTGTACTCAATATCATCCGTAACCTTAAAGAGAATAATCTTTTCCTCCGTGGCATGGTGAAATGGTTGGGGTTCAGTCAGTATGGCATTAAATACAGACCGGGCGAGCGTAAGACCGGCGTAACAAAATATAACCTGCGTAAGATGTTCTCGCTGGCCATTGAAGGGATAACCTCCTTCAGCGTCCGGCCACTGCGGTTGGCGGCATGGATAGGGCTGGCGGCTTCATCCATCGGCTTCCTTTACGGCGCTTTTGCCCTTTACGGTTTCCTTTTCGCCGACCTGAACGTGACCGGCTGGACCTCATTGATCACGGCGGTGATTTTCCTGGGCGGCATACAACTGATTACCCTGGGTATCATTGGCGAATATATCGGCAAACTATTCATGCAGGTAAAGGGAAGGCCCAACTACATCATAAAAAAATCCTCACTGCATGAAACCAAATAAGTTGATCCTGCTGAGTTTCGATGTGGAAGAATTTGATACTCCACTGGAATATGGTAAGGAACTCACCCTGGAAGAACAGTTTAAGGTTTCCCTGAAAGGACTTGAGGCTATACTGGCCTTGCTTGAGAGATATGGTGTTACTGCGACTTTTTTTACGACAGCCAATTTTTCACAACGCTTTCCCGAACTGTTAAGGAAGATGAGTAATACTTATGAAGTTGCTTCGCATGGTTTTTACCATTCCAGCTTCCGGGTCGAAGATCTTTTGGCATCCCGCAATGCGATCGAAAAGGTCATCGGAAAAGCGGTCAACGGATATCGAATGGCCCGCATGATGCCGGTGGATGATGAAGAGATCAGGAAGGCGGGCTATGTCTACAATGCCTCACTGCATCCTACTTTCATACCTGGCAGGTACAACAACCTGGACAAACCCAGGACCTGGTTTATGAAGGAAGATGTTTTGCAGATTCCGGCGGCGGTGACACCACTTATCCGGTTTCCCCTTTTTTGGCTGAGCTTTAAGAATTTCCCTTTATCCTTGATAAAAACCGCTTCTCGATGGATTATGCGAGAGGACGGTTATGTGAACCTGTATTTTCACCCCTGGGAGTTTACTGACACAACGGACAAACAAAAATTTGGCCTGCCCTTCTATGTCAGTGACAATGGCAAAAAGATGTGCTCAAAACTTGAGGATTACATCCGCTGGGGACAGCGAAAGGGGTATTCTTTCACCACTTACTTTGATCTTTACCGTCAAATTACATCGCAAAACTAACTACTGATTGTTGATGATCAGTTTTTTCAAATAGGTGCTGCTACCCACCTGAACTTTTATGATGTACAAGCCATTTCTCACCCCAGATCCCAGCTTGTTCGAAAGGTCCCTGTTGATAAGGATCTTTCCGGAATGGGCAACTTCATCGGCGCTATAGTCCACAAGCCTGCCGGTCATATCATAGATACTGATGATTACCTTGTTTTGCTGATCCATATCCACTTCAACTGTGAATTTACCGGATGAAGGATTCGGGTAAACCGAAACCTTTGGGTCCGGAACTTCTCTTTTTTGGATTGTCGTCCAGGTATATCCTATCCCGAAAAAGTCCAGGATCTCGGCGACCATCTCATCCTTGGATGAACCGGGGAGATCTACCAGTCCGGCGAATTCAAATGAAACGCCCACCGTTTTGAAGCTATCTCCTTCATAACTGACCGCCACTCCATATTCTGGCACCTGGTTGATTAACAAAACTTTTGCACTGTCGATGGGACCGATCTGATCAATGTAGTTGTTCATTCCCGCATAGCTGAAGCTGAACCAGGAAAGAAATCCCCCCTCCATTCCAATAATATCAGAAAGATCTCCACCACCATCATTTAGCCCTTCAATATGAAAATACTCGTGTACAGGGGTTGGATCATCAAAAGACCACGTATCGCCTCCCTCCATATAGATCTTCCCGCCATCATCAAGAAATTCAGCGAGCAAAGTCCCTTCTTCCTGCGAAAGGATATGATTTTCAGGATACACCCCAAGGAGCACAAACATAGATTTGTAATTACCGG
>JARRQC010000273.1:0-3306 GCA_037382165.1 bacterium
ATTCTCCGGATGTGATCATGCATTTCGACCGTGAACACAGGCATCTATATGTAAATTCTGCAGTAGTGTCCCATACCGGAATACCCATAAAAATGTTTTTGAATAAGAGCCACCGCCAGATGGGTATCTTTCCGGAGGAGCTGGTAAAGGTGTGGGAGGAAGCGCTGGATGATGTTTTCAGGACAGGGAAAGCTCAGACCCTTGTTTTTGATGTTGAACTTTCCAATGGTAAAACCACCTTCGAATGGAGGCTTTATCCGGAGACCGGTCCTTCGGAAGAGGTAGATTCAGTGATTGGGGTTGCACGGGATATTACCGAGGCCATGAAATCGGAAGACGCACTCCGGCGCAGTGAAGAGCGGCTGAATCTGGCCCTTTCGGCAACCAACCTGGGATTATGGGACTGGAACCTGGTCACCAATCAGGTCTATTTTTCGCCCATCTGGTTCTCCATGCTGGGATATGGTCCGGATGAGCTGCCCCAGGAACTTGAAACCTGGACCTCGCTGCAGCATCCTGAGGACAGGAACCGTTCACTGTCTACCGTGCAGGAGGTCATCAGAAAAAGAGAAAGCTCCTTTGAGATAGAGTTCAGGATGAAGCATAAGAACGGAGCCTATCTGTGGATCAGGGGAATGGGTAAAGCGGTAGGTTTTGACCCTGATGGGAATACAACACGCCTGACAGGGATTCATGAGAATATCAACGAGCGAAAAAAGGAAGAGCTCGTCAGGCAGGTCCTCTTTGATATCTCCAATGCTGTTAACAATACCCACAGTCTGGACGAACTTTACATTATTATCCGGGAGTCCCTTGGAAGGGTAGTGGATACAACCAATTGCTTTCTGGCCCTTTACAATGAGGAGTCGGATACTCTCAGCCTTCCCTTTATGGAGGATGAGAAGGATGCCTTTACTGAATTTCCGGCCCGGAAAACCCTTACCAGTTATGTGATAAGGACAGGTGAGGCTCAATTGATAGATATTGAACGGGAAAAAGAGCTGACCCTGCAGGGTGAAATTGAACCGGTGGGTGCACCTTGTGTCAGCTGGCTGGGTGTCCCTTTGAAACATGAAGGAAAGACCATTGGTGTATTTGCAGTGCAGTCCTATTCAGAGGAAGTGGTCTATACCAAATCCGATGCCGAGCTGCTGGAATTTGCCAGTGAACAGATCGCCATGGCCATTGACCGGCGACGTCACCAGGACCGGCTCAAGTCCAATCAAGACAGGCAACGACGAGTTTTTGAATCTTCCCCGGACCCCATGATCGTTGTGGATCCTTCGGCCCTGATCCTGGATTTTAACAGTGCTTTCGTGGAGGCTTTCAATGTGGATCCAGAGCTGGTTTACGGCCAGAAGATATTCAGATTCATCCACAGGAAGCAATGGCGTTCATCCATCAGGGAATTTTATGAAACCTGGGAAAAGGGATATTTGAAAAACCTGGAGTACCATGTAGTCCGACCCGACGGGCTAACATTTGATGCCGAGGTCTCCACGGGGGCCATTTATAACAGAAATGGGAATCCCGAATCGATGGTTCTTATCCTGAAGAACATTTCGGAGCGGAAGGAGGCAGAGCGTAAATTACTGGAAGCCAAGCATAAAGCAGAAGAATCCGACCGCCTGAAAACCGCTTTTCTTTCAAATATGTCCCATGAGATCAGGACCCCCATGAATGCCATCGTAGGATTTTCAGACCTTCTATCAGATGAGCAGTTAAGCCCTGAAGAGCGGCGTGATTTTATAGCCCAGATCAACCAGGGGGCCGACGACCTTATGCGCCTTATTGATGATATCATCGATATAGCAAAAATTGAAGCCGGGCAGGTTAATGTACCTATCTCAGAGTGCTTTGTCAAGGAACTTTTCAAGGAACTGCACCTGATGTATATCCAGAATATTAAGCGTTCCGGAAAGGAAAATGTCAGTATCCGGCTCGACTGGGACTGGCCACTTAATGAACTGGCTATCTATACGGATCCCTTCCGCTTGAAGCAGATCCTGATAAATCTGTTGAGCAATGCGGTTAAATTTACTGAGAAAGGGGAGATCGTACTGGGGATCAGGGAACATGAAGAGGGCGTTTATTTTTATGTTAAAGACTCCGGCATAGGAATACGGGAGGAAAAACAGAAGTTGATCTTTGACAGGTTTATGCAGGGTCATGAAACCAAAACCAAGATCTACGGGGGAACCGGACTGGGGCTGGCCATTTCAAAAAACCTGACAGAGATTCTAGGAGGATCCATAGGAGTGAACTCCAGGACGGGTGAAGGGGCTACATTCTGGTTCATTCTTCCCCGAAACGAGGTCCCTTTAAAACACGAAGCCGCTCTCCGGGCTCCTATAAAAAATCTTAAATCCTGGGATGATAAAAAAATCCTGATCGCAGAGGATGACCATTCTAATTATTATTTCCTGTTTGAATCACTGAAAGATACCGGGGTTAAGATTATCTGGTCCAAGGACGGCGAGGAAACCCTGGATCTGTTCAGGGAGCATGGCGACCTGGACGCGGTTCTGATGGATATTAATATGCCGGTAATCAATGGATATGAGTGCACCCGGCTTATTAAAAAAGAGCGTCCTGCATTGCCGGTGATAGCCCAGACTGCCTATGCCATGTCCGGAGAACGGGAGGTTAGCCGTCAGGCAGGTTGCGATGATTATCTCGCCAAACCCATTAAAGTAAGCGATCTGCTGGATACCCTCTCAAGGTATATCTAGCCTATTGCAGTTGCTTCACATACCCTCAGGCACTTTCGTCACCGTCAAGGATTTCACCAATTTGTTTTTCAGTATGGTAGAGTTTGTCGCGGCAGATCTTTATAAGGTCCGTGGCACGTTTTACTTTTTCGGCCAGCTCATCCACCTCCAGCTCAGCCTCCTCAATCTTCTGCAGGATCGTTTCAATTTCGCTAATTGCCTCTTTGTAACTAATCTTCTCTTTGGTCATTTTTTCTCGGATCTATTTTCAACTATGCTGATAATATTTCCCTTATACAGCCTTGTTTCCAGCCGGTCCCCCAATTTAATATTCCTGGTGGATGAGATCGATTTCCCTTCCAGCAGCGTCATGGAATAACCTCGCTTCAGAACATTTCTCGGGTCTACCAGTTCAATTCTTTTATTTAGCTGTTCAAGATAATCACGGTTCTTCTTCATCTGGCCGGCAAGTCCTCTTTGCAGGCGCAATTTATTTTGACGGAGCTGTTCTGACCTTTTTTCTACGACTCCCCTGTAAAGATGATACATCCTTTCTTCATAACGATCCAGTTTTGAAAGATTGCTCTGCACCCGG
>JARRQC010000274.1:0-3263 GCA_037382165.1 bacterium
ACCAGTCCGAAGAGATTTCGTTCCCGGTCTATGACCAGGCTGTCATAGATTGCATCTGCTTTGGGAATATGCTTGGTGACCATCTTATGTGCATCCTCTAAGTACTGAACCAGGTTTCCCTTTACCTCCTTATAGCTGAAGTGAAGGGTGGCATGAAATGGGAGATAATTCACATTGATCCAGTACTTTTCACCGGGGCTGTATGGGTCAGGCGTAATCTCAGCATAAGCTGGATATTCAAAAGTATAAGGAAATGTGGTATCAAAGCTGAGATAATTTTTTTCCGGGAGATCGATCCGGAAATACCCCCGGGGTTTGGGTGTATAGACCTGCTCACATGCCACAAAAAAGGTAACCAGCAGCATGATGAGGACTGTTTTTTGTATCATGCTTTATCGGTTTTAGGGTTGTCCATCTTCACTTCCACCTCTTTGATCATACGTTCTGTCGCATCGGTGATGGTAAAAGTAAAATTATCAAAAATCACCACAGTTCCCTTCTCCGGTATATTGCCTTCCAGCTCCAGGATCAATCCTCCCAGCGAATCGGATTCGCCACGAACTTCATCAAAGACCTCATCTTCAACATCCAGTATCTTGCACAGGTCGATCAACGGGGTCTTTGCTTCGAATACAAACCTTTTGGGGGATATCCTGCGGTAGCTGAAATGAGAATCCTCGATGTCAAATTCATCGCTGATCTCGCCCACAATTTCTTTTTACCCTTCTGGCGGTACTAATAAGTGTTGCCGGTATTTCCCAGGAGAAACATGCAAGGGCCAGGATCCTGCTTCAAAATGCCAGCATTCAGGAAATTGCGATTATGGGGATCGATGTCCATGAAGGCATCCATAAGAAGGGCTACTCCTTCACCACAGACCTTTCAGAATCGGAAATAGCCCGGTTGAGGGAAAATGACGTTAAGGTAGAAGTCCTGATTAATGATATTGCAGCTTTCTATCGCGAAAGGGCCCTGACCCAAAAGGATCTGATGATAAACCGGGATCTCTATGATACCTGGCAGATTCCCGAAAACTGGGAATACGGTTCCATGGCGGGGTTCTACACAATGGATGAAGCGATGGCCGAACTGGATTCCATGTATGCCTTATATCCTGAACTGATAACGGAGCGATTGCCCATCTCTGAAGATACACTCACCTGGGAAGGCCGCAAGATCTACTGGCTTAAAATTTCGGACAATCCCGATATGGATGAGGATGAACCGGAAGTACTTTTTACTTCCCTGCATCATGCCAGAGAATTGATGAGTATACAGCAGCAGATATTCTTCATGTGGTACCTGCTTGAAAATTATGAGACCGATCCTGCCATCAAATATTTGGTGGATAACACTGAAATGTATTTCATCCCGGTGATCAACCCGGACGGCTATCAGTACAACTGCACCAATGATCCTGAGGGGGGCGGCATGTGGCGGAAAAACCTGAGGGATAACGGGGATGGATCATTCGGGGTGGATCTGAACCGCAATTATGGCTACCAGTGGGGACTGGATGACCAGGGTTCCTCCCCCTGGACAGAGGATGCCACCTATCGCGGCCCGGCACCATTCTCAGAACCGGAAAACAAAAATATACGGGATTTCTGTAATGCGCATGAATTCCGGATTGCCCTCAATTATCATTCCTACGGCAACCTGCTGCTATCACCCTGGGGATATACCCCTGATCTGCCTGAAGACAGTACCCTGTTCAATGTTCACTCCGCCCTCATGACAAACGAAAACCTGTATGTTTATGGACCGGGAAATACATCTATCTACCCTACCAACGGAGGTTCTGATGACTGGATGTACGGAGATATTGACTTTAAAGAGGAGATCCTCTCCTACACTCCGGAGATTGGAACCAATGGGGATGGTTTCTGGCCTGAGCCCCAGCGGATCATTCCCCTTTGCCGCGAGCAGATGTGGCAGAACCTGACCGCGGCAAGGCTGGCCGGAAAGTATGCCGTGGCAACGGACTTGAGCCCTATGGTACTGGAAGAAGAAAGCGGATACCTCGCGTTTGACATCCAAAGGATGGGTTTGATGGATAATGAGCTTTTTACCGTTTCCCTTGCGCCGCTGGATGATTACCTGGTCGAAGTGGGTGAGGCGGCCGAATTTGAGGATATGACACTGCTGGAAACCAGGGTCGATTCCATAGGCTACCTGCTGGATGCGGCAATTGAGGAGGGGACGGAGATACAATTCCTTTTGCAGGTGAGTCATGATGACATAACGTACCAGGATACCATTACCAAAGTATTTGGTGAAGAGGTAACGCTCTTTGCCGATGACTGCGAAAGTATGGACAACTGGAATTCCGGCGACTGGAACATCACCGAGGAGCAATTCATGTCCCCAACACATTCCATTACCGATTCACCCGACGGCAATTACGAAGATGGACGGACTACGTTGATCAACCTGGATACTGTTGTTGACCTGCAAAATGCCAACCGGGCATTTGTGAAATTCCATGCCAGCTGGGATATTGAAGAGGGATACGATTATGTCCAGTTGCTGATTTCCCCGGCCGAAGTGACTGACTGGCAACCGCTGGAAGGGATATTCACTTCTACAGGTTCCATCTACCAGGATCCGGGGCAGCCGGTTTACGACGGGATGTCGGAATGGGTGAAGGAACAAATCGATATCAGCGAATATGTTGGCCAGCAGGTGAAGCTGAGGTTTTGGATGAGGTCCGATAACTATGTCCATGGCGATGGCTTTTATTTTGATGACCTGGAAGTGACTGCCATTTTGGATGATATCACCTCCATCAGAACAAGCAACCAAATCCCGGATAAGCTTTTCCTTTCGGAAGCTTACCCGAATCCGGCGGACCGGAGTTTCAAAGTGCAGTACAAGCTGCAGCATGAACAGGAGACGCGATTTGAATTGTACGACTCCTATGGGAAGTTGATCCTGTCACGTACCGTGGATCAACTCGAAGGGGTGCTGACCATCTCTACTGATGAGGTAACCCCAGGGATATATCTGTACCGGATTGTTGACGGAGCGGAAAGTTCCACCGTACAGAAGGTCATCCTGAGATAATTCAGAGCCAATTTCGATTTCAAAAAGTATCCTTTAGGTGGATCACTTTCAGTTTTTCTGAAAATTCTGTCCTGTCAGACACCCGCGGGAAGGTGACCGTTTTCGTAGTGCCGGGTAGCAGATCGAAACCATTATCTGAAAAGTGATCCGTGGAGATAGAAGTGCTCAGAAATATATTTTTTACGAGCACCGGTGAT
>JARRQC010000275.1:0-3259 GCA_037382165.1 bacterium
CTGATTTGGAGATGGCGAGCTTACCCTCCCCGATATATTTCTCATGGTTCGACTCGATATCTTTGGGATCGTATCGGTAATTGACCATGATGCCGAAGGAATCTTGCAGTCCGTGCGGTGTGGTGTTTCCCATCCAGTTGATACGGTATAGCTCGGCCCCGTTGCCAAAATGAAAACGTGCCACACCGTTGATGGGTCTTTCTCTTTCTTTTTCACGTACCAGGTAATGTGCGCAGGCCTGCATCAGCGGCTTTTTCAATTTACTGATTGCCCGTGTATCCGTATGCCAGTCTTTTTTGTTGAGCAGCATCAGCATCATTTTATCCAATTCCGGCAGGTCCGGTTTTTTCTGTTTAGTCTGGCTGATCAGCCATTTTGAAAAACCGGTGACCGGTGACAGGCTGCTGAATTTCCGTATGGAAGGGATCTCCTGTTCAATCTCAGCTACAACCCGTTTTATGAGGAAGTTGCCAAGCGGAATGCCGGCCAGCCCCTGCTGGCAATTGTTGATACTATAAAAAATAGCGGTATTGAAGCGATCGGGCTCCATTTCCCGTTCTTCAAAAACGATGTCCATCGATGCGGCAATACCACGCGTCAATGCCACCTCGACAAATATCAATGGTTCATCCTCCAGGGCCGGATGAAAGAAGGCGAAGCATCGCCGGTTTTCAACGAGTCTCATCTTCAGGTCATGCCAGTTGGCAATATTGTGAACGGTTTCGTAACGGATGATCTTCTCCAGGATGGAGGCTTCTGTTTCCCAGTCAATCCTGCGCAGTTCCAGGAACCCGGGATTGAACCAGCCTTTCAACAATTCCTTCAGGTCTGTGTCGATCACGCCGAGTGCAGGTTTCTTTTTAATGTATTGGAGCAGGTCTTTTCTCAGTTCGACAACCGCTTCCGTTCCGTCCGGCGCCATATTCATCCGGTTGAACAGTTCATACCTTCTTGATTTGGTGATTTTCCTCAGGTTTTTTATAGCCTGCTCTCCCGGATTCTCGAGAAAATCCTTCGCAGATTTTTCGGCAGCTTCGATATTCGGACCAAAATCATCTGCCAGCCAATGGAAAAAATCCAATTTCTCATTTGTGTCAAGTTCCCGGTAATGATTGACCACTTCCCTGGCCAGGGCCATTCCTGAGGCTACTCCTTTATGGGAAACAATATCCCTGCACAGGTTCTCCATTCTCTGAAGAGGCGTGCCACGCCGCAGGGTGTCGTCAATAAAGTTCTCACCTGCATCAGCAATACTGTTGAAGATGTTTTTCGCGAAACGACCTATTCCCTTCATTTTTCGTCAATGTATGGAAGTGACCTTTAAAGTTACGAAATTGGAAGTGAGATAGCAACTTTAAGGAGGGAATTGTTAGAGGGTGCAGTGGTTGAAATGGTAACCCCCGTTAAAATTAATAATAGTAACTGAATTCAACTTCTTATCCTCCAGTCAACGCGATGCGACGAGGGATCCCCAGTAAATTAAACCAGGAAACTTTTGATTCACCCATTGCATGACGTATCGATTGAGCGATGTAGGCGATTGAACGATCTGCCGAAGTGGGTGAAGCCTGACTCATAGGGACTCCTGAACCCGGTACTCTTCCTCTACTTTCTACTCCTCCTTCTCAAAATCCAGCGATACTGAGTTCACACAGTAGCGCATACCGGTAGGTTTCGGTCCGTCGGGGAAGACATGTCCCAGGTGGCTGTCACAGGCCGCGCATTTGATCTCTATCCGGCGCATGCCATAGCTGGTATCCAATTCCTCCTTGATGGCGTCCTTATCGATGGCAGCATAAAAGCTGGGCCATCCCGATCCGGAATCATATTTCGTATCGGAATCGAATAGTTTGGCACCACAGGCTGCACAAACATAGGTTCCGTCTTCTTTGTGGTTATAGTATTTGCCTGTAAAGGCAGGTTCCGTTCCGCACTCCCGCAGTACCCGGTATTGTTCAGGAGTGAGTTCCTGTTTCCATTGTTGTTCCGATTTCATCATTTCACTTTTTTGCTCATCTTGCTGTTGCCTGTCCTGGGCTGTAAGGAATCCTGAAGCCAGGATCAGGGTAAATAATAACAAAATTCTCATGGTCATCAATTATTGCCGGATCCATTTGATCCGCTGTCCATTATCCATAACAACAATATACATGCCTTTGTTGTATCCCCGGGTGTTAAAAAACTGTGAATGATGATATTTACCCACCCTTATGCCCATGGAATTGAATATTTCGAAATCAGCCGGTTTGGAAAGACTTACCCTGCCGCCATAGGACGGGTTCGGGTAGATCAGTATTTTATCGCAGGCGGTTTCTTCCACGCTGGTAAACTCGTTGGAGATGCCCGGGGTAGGGGATTCAAACATCACCCAGTTGTCGGCTCCGTCCGGGAATCTTCCTTCCGAAACATCCGTGGACTGTTCACCGAAGATATACTGATCAATGGCTTCCTGTGTGATGGATGTAATTCCTATATCCTCCCCGTCCTTGCTGAGTTTGAAATTGGTGTGAAAGGGTCCTTGTTCTGTCTGGTCATCCGCCCAGAATAGCATAAATTCACCGGGTTCGATATAGGTTTCCGGCATCGCCCACTTATCGGGTTTCTCCATGTTATCCGTCAGGAATTTATCTCCCAGCCAGACCGCCTCTTCCTCTGCATTATAGATCTCGATCCAGTCATCATATTCACCATACTCATCCGTAATGGTTGTCTCATTGGAAGCCATGAATTCGTTAATATATAATACAGGCAGTTCGCCACCGACACCGTAAACATAGACGGGATCACAGGGAAGTGTTGCCGTTAGATTCGTTGCATCCGTCGCTTTCACTTGATAAGTGAGGGCGGTCTGGTCAGGGATGCCCTCAATGGTTGCGCCGTACGTACCATCCCCGGCATCACCGTCTTCGTGCTGGCCATCATCAAACATGCTGATGTCCATTGGTTCACCGCCTTCAAAAGCATAGACAATCGCTGCTGAGGTTGGTTGTTCCTGTACCTCTATATAGGCGGTGATGAGGAGTGAAGCAGCCGTCAGCCTTTTGTGGCGGATATATTTTATCACCGGGATCATGGCAGCTGTCTCCAGTTGGCTGGATGTATTACTGATCCTGGTATCCAGGTAGGGGAACAGACCGTAGGCAACGTGCCCACCCAGCGCCTGCTGGTAGGAGTAGAGGAAATCCTGCGGTGAATACCCATAGTCCATGGCATAATAAGTGTCGTTCGTTACAGATGGAAAGATCATGTCGCGCCGTTG
>JARRQC010000276.1:0-3256 GCA_037382165.1 bacterium
TCGAACTGGCTGATCATAGGCGCTTCATCAAGAAAAAAAGTAATGTTCGCCAGGGCAGCAAAGATCAGCGTCACAATGAGGCTGATAAAGACCTCACGCATATTCTTCCTGCCTGTCATGGATATGGGATAGATCATAGCGGACAGACCAATAACGAGCAGTGTATTGATGATATTACTTCCCAGCACATTACCGATGGCCAGGTCGGTATTATGTTCCACAGATGCAAATACATTGATGACAAGTTCTGGCAGGGAAGTTCCCAGGGCGACAATGGTCAACCCGATCAGAAGCTGTGGCATTCCAAATCTGTGTCCGATAGACGAAGCACCGTCTATCAGCCAGCGTGCACCCGCCATGAGGATAACAAAACCGATGAAAAATAAAATATAGGTAATGATCTTTCGCCCTTTTTCGCCGGCAAATTAAAGCAATTCAGAGGATTTCTGCACCATCCCGCCAATAATTCTGGAATTCACAACTCACCAGTCACCATTCACTCGGAGTCCCTGAGTCGCGAGCCCCGGGGAATTCTGGTTTCATATACTTCGCTAAATCGATCAATCGTCTACATCGATCAATCGTTACCTCTATTGAGTCTATTGTCTATAGCCTTTAGTCTGGAGGAGTTTCGAAACCAGCTTCCCATCGCATGTTTCACATAGATAATTCAGAATCGACTGTTTTGTTTCCCAAGGAAGTTCAGGTTTCATATACTTTGTTAAATCGTTGAATCACCTATATCGTTATCTCGCCTTCCTTCCCCGGACTGAAGTCCGGGGCCACTGATGAGTAGTACTTCTGATTTCCAATTTGTGGTTTCATATTCTCGTATTTCAATTTACTATCCTTCTGAACTTCTTCATTTCAAAATCGTAATTCCTCTATATCCTCATTCCCTTAATAAACCCTATACAACCTATACACCCTTATTTCCCGCAATTCTCAATTCGCTCATAACCCAATTACCCATATTCCTAAAAAGCACTATTTTCGAACCACCGCTTTCCCAGCACCCATGATCATAGGAATCGGAGGCATTAGTAATTCTGGAAAATCAGCGCTTGCTGAGCAAATCCGGCAGCATTACCGGGATAAAAAGGTCATGGTCCTTTGCCAGGACGATTTTGCCAAACCTACAGCCGATATTCCAAGGATCAATGATCACACCGATTGGGAAATTCCGGACTCCATTGATTTCGACAGGTTTTATCATAAAATCCTTGATGCCGCAAAAAAGAATGACATGGTCATCGATGAGGGCTTGTTCGTTTTCTATGAGGATCGCCTGAACCGACTTTACGATAAAATGATCTACCTTACCATCAGCAAGGAAACTTTCCTGGAAAGAAAAAGAATGGATCTAAGGTGGGGCAGGGAACCGGATTGGTATATGGAACACATCTGGGAAAGCCATCATAAGTATTTTGATAAAATCCAGGAAAGAAAGCAAGCCTTTCAATTGTCAGGTGAGGATCCGTTGGATCTGGAAGCGGTCATCCGTTACCTGGAGAAAAATTAAGATTCCTTTCATAAGTGTCCGATTTTTACAGGTCGGATACATATTTGCCTTAACTTTACTCTTTTATAATAAATCATTTAGCAAAACTTTTTTAAATAACACCGTAATGAAAAGATTCAATTTTCTCATTTTTATTTCCATACTCGTCGGTATGATGATAACCGCAGGATGCAACATGGAAAAGCAGCCTGAAAAAGCAAGACTTATTCCATTGGAGGACTTTTTCAGGAACCCGGAAAAAACTGCTTACCAGATCTCACCGAACGGACAGTATTTTTCGTTCATGGCACCCTATCAAAACAGGATGAATGTATTCGTCCAGCGGCGAGGTTCCGATTCCGCAGTACGGTTGACCAGTGAAACCGACAGGGATATTGCAGGTTATTTCTGGCCCAATAATGATCAGATTTTATTTGTCAGGGATGATGGCGGAAACGAAAATTATAAATTGTACGGTGTCAACATCGACGGATCCGACCTGGTGTGCTTCACCGATTTTGAAGGAGTGAGGACACAGATTATTGATGACCTTGAAGATATCCCCGACGAAGTGATTATCGGGATGAATAAAAGAGACCCCAGGGTTTTTGACCCATACCGGCTGAATATCAAAACCGGGGAAATGGATATGCTTGCAGAAAACCCGGGCAACATACAGGGCTGGATGTTTGATCACGACGGCAAACTGAGGGTGGCCATGGCCATTGTAGATGGTGTGAATACCAGCCTGCTTTACAGGGAAACAGAGGATGATGATTGGGAAACTGTATTGACAACCAGTTTCAAGGATGAAATGTCTCCGCGGTTTTTTACCTTCGATAATAAAAATGTGATTGCGATCTCAAGCCTGGGCAGGGATAAGAGCGCTGTGGTGGAATTTGACCTCGCCAATGGAGAAGAAGTCAGGGTACTTTATGAAAACCCAGATTATGATGTTTCGAATGTTACCTATTCACGAAAACGTAAGGAGATCACAACGGCCTCCTATACTTCATGGAAACGCGAACGTCACTTCTTTGATGATGATACGAAGCAATTATTCGAAAGGATCGAAAGGGATCTTGGAGATTATGAGCTCGGCATTACTGCGACAAACAAGGATGAAGATGTTTTTATCATACGGACTTATAGCGACCGCTCACTCGGAGCGTATTATATCTATGATAAGAATACCGACAAGATTGAGAAGATCACTGAAGTGAGCCCCTGGATTGATGAGAATGAGATGGCAAAGGTATTCCCCATTAAATATACGGCGCGGGATGGTATCACCATTAACGGATACATGACCCTCCCGAAAGGGTACACTCCGGAAACCGCTAAAAACCTGCCGTTCGTAGTCAATCCCCATGGAGGTCCATGGTATCGCGACGGATGGGGATTCAACCCTGAAATACAGTTCCTGGCCAATCGCGGATATGGCGTACTTCAGATGAATTTCAGGGGATCTACCGGGTATGGGAAAGAATTCTGGGAAATCTCCTTTAAAGAATGGGGACGCACCATGCAGGATGATATTACAGACGGAACCAACTGGCTCATCGAAAAAGGATATGCAGACCCGGACCGCATTGCTATCTATGGTGGCAGCTATGGCGGCTACGCTACCCTGATGGGACTTGTCAAAGAGCCCGACCTATATGCTGCCGGTGTGGATTATGTCGGGGTTTCCAATATGTTCACTTTCATGAAGACCATCCCACCTTACTGGGAACCCTTGCTGAACATGTTTTA
>JARRQC010000277.1:0-3248 GCA_037382165.1 bacterium
TTTTCTTACTGATCAAAACTTCCAGCCAACCGGCCAGCCTGGCGACCAACCGTTCATTGTTAAAATTTTCCTCCGCCCTTTTGCGGCCATTGAGAGAAAATCTTTCAGCGAGTTCAGGCTGCATCAACAGCCTGCGGATGTTCCGCCCCAACTCCCTGGGTGATCTTTCGGTAAGAATACCTGCATCCGGTGTCACGATTGATCCGACGCCCCCTCCTGAATAGGCCACTACGGGTGTGCCCGCAGCAAGCGCCTCGGCGTATATGATGCCGAAATGCTCTTTCTTCTCCGGCGCAGCGACCAGGATGTCTGCTGCACTGATCAACCTGGCCTTATCCTCCCTGGAAACAAAACCCAGCAGGAATCCCCGTTCACCCAGGTCCTTTTTCAACTTGTCTTTCAACCCGCCTTCTCCAATCAGAATGGTCTTCGCCAGGTCGGCGTACTCTTTTGAGGCTTCCACCACATTTTGGGGGCCTTTCATGTAGGTCAAAGCACCCGGGCTGATGACAAACCGGTCAGGAAGCTGGTATTTATCACGAATGCCCTGTACGTTACCGGGCTGCATCTCTTCCAGATCTATCCCGCAAGGCAAAATCAAATAGCGGCTGTCCGGCACCCGGATCAGCGGCCTGACCAGTTCATCCTTTACATAGGCGGTGGTTACAAGCAATCCATCGGCATGTTCGATGGCAGAAGATATCCGCTGCCACAACCGATTATCCCAGAGTTCCATGTGCCTGGGTTCGATACCGGTGCCATGCAGGAATAAAACGTATGGCAGTTTGTATTTCATTGCCGTCTCATGCGTGGCTATGGCAGTCAGGTTGGCGTGATGACCGATGATGATGTCAATGTCCGCTGCTATTCTCTCCAGGGCCAATGTGTAGCCGGGAAGGTAAGCCACAGCCTCTTCATAGGTCATACGGGCTACCTGTTTCTGTTTATTAGCGGCCGAAGGAAGATATTCATGGACAGGCATAATATCCGTATCGAGCGGAATGTTGATATTCACCGCTTCCGGCACGTCATTTACATTTCCCGGATAAAGCAGGAAGACCTTGTGGCCTTGTTTGATAAGGTACCTGACATGCTGACGGGCCGCTTCACCACTGCCCCGCCCGGCGTTGAGCATCAGAATGGCTACCTTCATTATTTAAACCTGCGGATCTCTCCTGATTTCAGCTTAGTCCAGTAATCATTCAGTTCGTTCCTCACTTCAGGGGCCAGGATAAGCAATCCAAGGATATTTGGAAAGCCCATGGCGAGGATCATCATGTCTGAGAAATTAATGACCGATCCCAGGTTTGAGGAAGCGCCGATCACGATAAAAACAAGAAAGATAACGAAGTAGGTGTACTTGGCCACTTCACGGTTACCAAAAAGACGCTGTGACAGGCCGCCGAAGAGATAATCAAATCCCTTCAATCCATAATAGGACCAGGAGATCATCGTGGAAAAGGCAAACAGGAAGATGGCGATGACCAGCAGGTATGGAAACCAGAAGAACACCTGTTCAAAGGCTTTGGAGGTAAGCTGTGCCCCTTCAAGACCCATCGGGTTTTCATAGGAGCCGGTGAAGATGAGTACCAGTGCCGTCATGGTGCAGATCACTACGGTATCCACAAAAGGTTCCATCAGGGCAACGAATCCTTCGGTTACCGGCTTATCGGTTTTAACAGCGGAGTGGGCGATGGCAGCGGATCCCACGCCGGCTTCATTGGAGAAGGCCGCCCGCTGGAATCCAACAATGAGCACGCCCACGATTCCCCCTTTCATCGCATCCGAACTGAAAGCTCCATCCCATATCAGGCGGAAAGCATCACCAGTATGCTGAATGTTCATGAAAATGATCACAATGGCTGTACCGACATAAAGCAGCGCCATAAACGGCACGATCTTATCGGTTACCTTGGCAATACTTTTTATCCCCCCTATGATTACAATCCCGACAAGGATAGCGAGCAGGATACCGAACCAGGCACCGTAATCGGAAATGGTCGGAACAATATAGGAGAGTTGGGAAAAAGCCTGGTTAGCCTGGAACATATTCCCTCCCCCGAACGATCCGCCAATGACCAGCAGGGCAAATAGTCCGGCAAGGATTGCTCCCAGCCATTTCATTCCTTTCTTTTTGAGCCCGTCGCTCAGGTAATACATTGGCCCGCCTGATACAACCCCGTTGGCATCAATCCTCCGGTATTTTACGCCCAGTGTACATTCCGTAAACTTGGACGACATACCAAGCAGCCCGGCGACGATCATCCAAAAGGTAGCTCCCGGCCCGCCGATGGAAATGGCTATGGCCACTCCCGCGATGTTGCCCAGTCCTACCGTGGCAGAAAGCGCAGTGGTCAACGCCTGGAAGTGGGACACCTCCCCCGGGTCATCCGGATCATCATATTTTCCCTGTACAAGTTGTATGGCATGCTTAAAACCCCGGATGTTGACGAACTTCATGAGCAACGTAAACACTATGGCGCCGAATATCAGCCAGATCACGATAAACGGGACCTTCGATTCCGTGGGGTTTCCATCATCATCCAGAACCACCCTGCCCGTCTCATCATAGATGACCGGATCGTGCAAACCAAAGGTCTGGAAAGGGTCCCAGAAAAGGATGTTTTCCAGCCATTCCACAACAGGTTGAAAAGACTGGTCGATACGCTCACTTAAATTCAACTCCTCCGTTTGTGGCTTTTTCTTTTCATCCGGTGTATCATCAATACCGATGGTGGATTCCTGCCCGTAAATGCTTACACTGAAAAGAAGTAAGATCACCCAAAACAACCACAATAAAGTTTTTCTCATGAGAACCGATTTATGATAAGCGCTTAAGGGGCGTAAATTTATAAAAGATTCAATAACTCGAAAGAGGTGGATTCAGGTTTCGTATATTTGTAAAAGCTGCCAGGCTGACAACAACCAAATAACCAACTGAAATGAAAAAGTACTTCCGGGAATGGATGCTCTCCTTCCTGAGCCTCAACCAGAGTGAACAACGCGGTATCATCGTCTTTACCCTGCTTACCCTGATCATTGTGTCGGTCAACAGTGTGCTTCCGCTGTTTTTTCATGACGAACCGGTGGATCATGATCATTTTCTCGCGCAGATCGAAGCTTTTAAAGCAGCCAACCGGTCATTTGCAGATTCCTTTGAAACCGTGAAACTTCAGAACGCCGGAAAGCTTACCTATGAGAAAGCCAAACAAATACTGAAACCCGTTCCTTTCGATCCTAACCAGACT
>JARRQC010000278.1:0-3199 GCA_037382165.1 bacterium
CTCCGGGATTTTTACATGATTGGACCATTTTAGGGATCAACAGAAGGAATCCAATATAGAGCCTCCCCAATGAGATGGATGGTTGTTTCATGGATGAACGGCTATATATGAGTTTCAATGAAAAATAAGAAAAAAATCCCGGGAAATTGGAACGGATAGTTGTATCTTCCTTCATGATGCTGAAATATTGATGCTATGAGTGAAGAGCAACCAGAGTGAATGTGTACCCCGCTTCCAGAGTTCCTTAAGATCTTCATGCGCATTCGCCCCATTTTGCGTGATGAATTCGGCAATCTCCAAATAACTGTCCCCTTCATAAAAACCAGTTCCGTTTGAAGTGTGCGTTCGGCATCAATGGGTTTTATAGATGCGCGGAGATTATTGGTTCTTAAGTTGTTGTTTAACCTCCTGTATGGCGAGGAAATGATCGTGGCGGTAGGTGAACCGTTTCTCCCAGGCTTGTTGCAGGATTTGATGAGCCTCCTCGGTATGTCCCAGCTTATATAATCCCATCCCTTTGAAAAACAGGATATCATAATAATCGGGATTATCCCTGAGAATTTCATCCACTATCAACAGTCCTTCATCCACATTGACATCTTTCAGTATCAGAAATTCGGCAAAGCACCTCTTGTGGTAATAAGAGTTGGGTTCGCTGTTTATGGTCCTGCGCCATATCTTTTCAGATTCATTCAGCAGTCCGGCATCTGCATACATGTGGGCTACCCGGTGATCAATTTCAGCGTCGGTCCAGAATAGCTGGGATCTGGTCAGGTTAGTATAATTGGAAATATCCTCCTTTGCCTGGATTGTGTCACCGCGGATCAATGCACAAACGGCACGTTTTTGGACAATGCCCTGCCCATTGGGGAAGTATGACAGCCCCCGTCCAAATATTTCCTTTTCCATTTCATGATCCCCAATGTTGTGATAAGCCTGTCCTAACTCAGCATAGGGATCCAGCCATTTGCCCTCCAACCCCCACTGTCTGCTGATCTCTATAGCCGTTTCGTAAGCTTCAATCGCTTCCTGATACTTACGGATGCTGCTATACGCATTCCCCAGTTCAAACCAGATGATCCGCTGCTGGGGATCCAGTTTCAACATTTCTCGGCTGTAGGTAATAAATTCCTGCGGATTCTTATTCACATACCTGGCAATGGTCATCTTCAAGATGAGTTGGTCCCTGTGGGACAGCCTGTTCACATCCCAGCTCAACAGTTTATCCCGCAGATGTTTGGCAAGTTCGATCTGGGAATAGTCCTGCTGTAATAACCCATACCTGTTGTAAGCATACAGCAGCCAGGGGTTTGGTGCAAAAAAATCCGGATCCAACCGGATGGACTGGTTCAGTCTTTCTATCGCCATCCTGGAATCGGCACCATAGTATGCGTTCAGCCCTTCAATGTAATAACGGTACGCTTCAGCTGAATTTGTGGCGTTCCTGGATAGCAGGTCAGCCCCAACATTTCTTTCAATGAGTTTGATCTCCAGATGGTTCTTTATAAGATTTGATAACGAATCTGTAATCAAAAAAACATCTTTTTCCGAACTGCCTTCAATTTGAAAGGTTTTAAAAATCTCCTCACTGTTGGCGTCTATCAAATGGGCATTCAGACGGATTTTATTCCCTGCTGTTTTTATGGTCCCCTGGATGAAGGTGTTTGCATTTAATCTCCTGGTGATTTCACTGGCTGCTGCAGATGTGAACGAGGCCCGGTTATAATGATCCGAATTTTGCAGTATCTCCTGCATGGTCTGGTACTGTCGCACTGAAAGCTGGGATGAATTGGACAGGTTGGTAATTAATTCATTCTGGATCCCGACCTGCCATACATTCCAGAGGCTATCATTGGTCAGGTTCTGGTAAGGCATCACTGCAATGGAGATCCTGCCATCCTCTTCCCTGATGTCTTCGAATTTATCCGATTTGAACAATTTAGGGTAGAGCAGGATGCCCACAACGATTAATAAAACAACAATAGCGATGTTATTGAGTCTTACTTTGCTTTTCCCTGTTGGCACGGTTTCTACTTTCTCCGGTTCTTTTTCAAGCGGATCGGTTTTCATGAACCCGTCAGGAGTAAGGTCAAAAATCCAGGATAAAATAGCCACAATAGGAAATCCGATAGCCAGCAGAATAATAACCAGGGTAACAGTCCACGGGGGCAACAGAAGTGCAGGACTGACAATATCGACCACCTCCAGAATGATAAATGCAGTGGCCGCGTACATAGCGAGCACCCTGATCACCCTTCGCCGTTTTAATTCCTGCCAGAATTGATAGAGTCTTCCCGGCTTGTTTGGCATCTGGTTATGGTTTTGAATATTTAGTCATAGAGCAATCTAAACATGTGTCTAACAAGCGATAAACACATTAGTTCAATAATTGGAAAAACTACGGAGGCGCAGACCATTCAAAATTTGCAATTCTTCAAAAGAACGAACAACGAAGACACTCTTTGACTGCTCCCGGAACGTTTTGGAGCTGAAGACCAGGGAGGATACTCCGGGGCCGAAGGATAATATGAAAACAGATAAGTTTTGCTTATCTTATTACCTGAAAAAGTTCACCCCCTGAAGCTAACATTCAATGATTCAACTTATGAAAAAGTTATTGCTTACCCTGTTCCTGCTGGCACTGGCAGGACTCTCCTCCTTCTCCCAGCAAAAGATCTGGGACGAAACCCCTGAACAGAAGACCGAGCGGATGCAATGGTGGACGGATGCCCGTTTCGGGATGTTCATTCACTGGGGCATCTATGCCCTGCCGGCCCGGCATGAATGGGTCAAGAACCGCGAGCGCCTTACCAACGAGGAATACCAGAAGTATTTCGAACAGTTCAACCCCGATCTGTTCGATCCGCATCAGTGGGCGGTGATGGCCAGGGAGGCGGGGATGAAGTATGCCGTGATCACCTCCAAGCACCACGACGGGTTCTGCCTGTTCGATTCGCAGTACACCGATTACGATGCGGTCAATACCCCTTGCGGCAGGGACCTGATCAAAGAATGGGTGGAGGCATTCCGCGCAGAGGGACTGGGCGTTGGTTTTTACTATTCGCTGATTGACTGGCACCACCCCGATTTTACCGTAGACCGGCATCACCCCCAGCGTACCGATGACCCGGAGGAACGGGCAAGTTTGAATGAGGGCCGTGATATGTCCGTCTACCGCCAGTACCTCAGTGACCAGATC
>JARRQC010000279.1:0-3192 GCA_037382165.1 bacterium
ATAGTCATCGAAATTCCTGTACTGCAGACGGAACATCAGCCTGTTGGCAAGGGTGGCAAGCTGCTGGGAAGTGCCGGGTTGCCTGATGGTAATTCCACTGGCAGAAAATGACTCCACAGGGATGATCTGATCATAAACCAGGGACGAGCTGGATGGATCTTCCCAGTTGATTTCTGAAATCCAAAGCCTCAACTGGCTTCCGCTGCCCAGGCTAACCATATAAGCGGGAGAACCTTCCGGAGGTGGTGTCGGACCATCAAAATCTGAAGGTAGCAAGCTGATAAAACTTGAATTCAGGTCAAAAAAGACGATCTCAGCATCTTCCTCGCCTTCCAGCATGGCCTCCCTGTTCACTGCGCAAACGCCGGCACCTGTAAAACTGGCACCATTGGCAAACTGATTGATGGTGAAATAATAAGCGTCCGGCCAAACTCCGAATTTGGGATAGTCAGGCATATGTTCAAACTCATAAGCATACCTGTACCATTCTCCCAGCGGATCACCTGTAGCAGATACTGCGATCAATTCGTAGTAGGGTCCTGCGCTATTGGTTACCAGTGCAAACTGGGAAGCGATCCAGCGGTCGGCCTGTTCATCATAAAGTATGATCGGGTCACCGTCGTTCTGGCCTGTCCAGGGGCCGGTGAAACCACTCCACAGCGTGCTGTTGTTGACCGGTCCGTAAAGTTCATTCCCTTCCTTGTCATATACCGCAAAGGAAAGGTTTACCATCTGAAAATAATGATCCGGACCAACATCGCCGTCGGTATCCGGGGGTATAACGTTGTAATCGTTGTCTGAATTTCTTACACCGCCGAAATTCTGGAGGATCTCCGGTTCGCTGGCACGATATCCGCTTCCGGTATTTTGCAGCACAGGATCCGGTCCTTTCAAATCAGGATCTCCAACCACCTCAGGAATTCCAAATTTATTGGGAATCTCACGTTTCTTCCAGGACATGTCCGTATCGTCATACGTCACAGGTTTTATACTGCGCAGGGGTGCAGATTTGTCGGCATGCACCGGCTTCATGATTTTTGCGGGTTTGATGGTTTCCTGTGTGAAACCAGTGTGGATGAAAGCCAGAAAAATAAAGGCAAGAAAAAAAGATGATAAACTCTTCATGATCATTTTATTTGAACGAAATACGCTTGGTTTTCACGCGTGCCGAAAACCGTTGCAAAAATAATACAATTAAAAGACAACCTAACCTGAACATTTGTTCAGGCAGGTTGTGCAAATTTTCTATTCGGGAAATACCCTGAAATGCGGTTTTAAAGGTTCTTAATACTTCTTTACTGAAGTATAACCTTCTTTACGAAAGAATCCCTTTCACCCTTTACCTGCAGGTAGTAGATACCGTCTTTCCAGTTCTTATTCCGATTGATTTCAACGGAATTGTCCTTACCATCTATGGTTTTGCTGTAGATAACCTGTCCGAGATGATTAAAAAGGCTGATCTCCGAAAGGGATTTGTTTTTCGGAAGGATCACAAAGACGGAGGAGGTAGTCGGATTGGGATATACCATGATCTCTTCCGCAGTCCTCGCTGTGACATCCGGTATATCAACCATGCTGCTGACAGTAATATTATCGAGCAGAAGGGGATTTCCGAAGTTGGCGTAGGTTTCAAAGGCAAAACGGATGTCGGTTTGCCCGGCCCATTCCTGCAGGTCGATGCTGAAACAGGATGCGCCCCATCCGGCTATACACCAGTCTTCCGCAAGTTCCGGCCAGAAATCTTCGGCAGGTTCGTGGGTTGCAAAGTTGCCGCTGCCGTCTTCGCCTATGGCAAATATCCTGGTCCAGCTATTGCCGCAGTCGCTGGAAATGTAGATGATAAGTGAATCGGTATACTGTTCCCAGCGTTTCGCGTAAGCATGTTCAAAGGTAAGCCAGGCCGATTCCAGGCCTTCCAGGTTGAAGGCGGGGGATATCAGCCGGTCACGTTCGCCAATCACCTGGTACTCCCTGAAGTCCATACCTGCCGCCATACTGCCAGGTTCGGTGCCTCCCACTTCATAGAGCTGCCAGGTTTCTTCGCCATCAGGATTTTCAACGGACCAGCCACTTCCGCTCAGGCTTGTGGCTTCGAAGGTTTCCACATAAGGGGTCAGCAAGCCTCCCGATTGAATATAGTTTTCCATTACCATTTCACTGCTGCCCGCTACATTTGTAACGGTCAGCTTCACAGTATAGGCTGTGCTTTCCTCGAACTGAACCACCGGATGTTGTGAATTCTGGTCGGTTCCATCTACAAAGGAATAACTGTCTGGTTCTATCTCCCACAGCCAGCCGGTGGGGCATCCAGAGGATTCATCGATGAACTGGGATATACCCGGTGAACAGAAGACCGTATCAGGGGAATAGAAAGCTACTTCCGGAAGCAGGTCATCGGTTACCGAGATGTATTCGGTGATGGTTTTTGTATCTTCACCTGCCGCATTGGAAATTGTCAGGGTCACCGTATAGTCTCCTGCAGATTCATAAACAATACCGGTTGGATTTTCATCCGTAGAGGTTGCAGGTATACCTCCCTCGAATTCCCAAAACCAGCTGTTGGGAACGCCGTTTGAAAGGTCTGTGAAATCCAAAGCGCATCCTGTGGGAATGTTTGTTTCACTGGCCATAAAATCGGCAACAGGCGCGCTGTAAGCTGCCGGGGAAGTCCACAATCCGCGTCCGTAGGTCGCAGCCCTTACTTTGTCATCCGCACTATTGAGGGAATCATAATAGAACTCGATCTCCGTTACCTCAGCCATCACGGGAAAGCCGTCAGAAAATAACAGCCAGTCATTCATGGAATTGTCCTTATAATAGATTCCTGCATCGGATCCGACATACAGGCCTTCCTCGGCATTTTTATAATATTCGATCGTGTTTAATGAAGCATCCGGAAGGTTATCCGTCAGCTCGATCCAGTTGACACCACGGTCCTCCGATTTAAAGACCTTGCGGTTGATCGTCATATACACGATATCAGGGTTGGTAGGATGGGTTTCTATATCTGAGGCGAAACCTGAAGTCGGGACAAAAGCGGTCAGATCGGTCCATGTCTGCTCATCTTCCTGGATGTTGTCAGATCTGAACATACCCGTATTCTCCTTAGCGATATAAAAAATATTAGGATCTGCTTCACTTTGTTCAATGACCCTGATATTGGATCCGTCATTGAAATTGGAAACCCTTTCC
>JARRQC010000280.1:0-3182 GCA_037382165.1 bacterium
CTTCCGGAGGATGAGTGAATTTTTCTTTAAAGGACTCATTGATTATTTCTCAGATCCTTCGGTACAAATGATCATTTCTTCACTGGCTTACCTCCTCGTAAGCTGGCTTTTCTTATACTTTATGTATAAACGAAAAATATTTTTGAAAGTATAAACCCTTCATGTAATAAAAAAATCAAAACCCCATGAAAAAGAGTTTTTACCTGCTTCTATGCATGGCCCTTCTCTTTTCCTGCAGCAATTCAGGTTCCTCACCGGATCAAAAAAATGTCTATGCGATCATCCCAGCACCTGTGTCACTGGTGCCGATGAAAGGGAGTTTTGCATTTTCCGAAAAGAGCAAAATAATTCTTTCAACCCTTAACAATGAAACAAAACTGGCTGCCGATTTCCTGGCGCTTCTTATTAAAAATCCAACGGGATTAAGCATTCCTGTTGAACAGGGGGATAAGGAAATCTCCCAGTCGGTATTTATGTCACTTGACCCTTCCATTGGGAACAATGAAGGATATGTACTGCATATAACTCCTAAAAAAATAAGTATTAAGTCCAAATCAGCTGTGGGCATGTTTTACGCCATTCAGACTCTCAGACAGCTGCTCCCGGTGGAAGCCGAGCATGACAAATTAGTGGAAGGGCTTATCCTTTCGGTGCCGGCATGTGAGATCAGGGATGAACCCAGATTTGCCTACAGGGGAATGCATCTGGATGTAGGACGTCACATGTTCCCGGTTGCATATATCAAAAGATATATTGATATGATGGCTCTTCACAAATTGAATACCTTCCACTGGCACCTTACTGAAGATCAGGGCTGGAGGATTGAGATCAAAAAATACCCCAGATTAACGGAAATCGGAGGGTTCCGGAAAGAGACACTGGTCGGGCACGGGCGGACCCGTCCGAAAGTATTCGACGGCAAACCGTACGGAGGATTTTATACCCAGGATGAAGTGAAAGACATTGTGGCTTATGCCAATTCGAAATTTATAACCATTATCCCCGAAATAGAAATGCCGGGACATTCTTTGGCGGCACTTGCCGCATACCCGGAATTTTCTTGTACCGGAGGACCCTTTGAGGTGGCCACCAGCTGGGGTATCTTTCCTGATGTTTATTGTGCAGGGAAAGATGCAACTTTCCATTTTCTCGAGGATGTGCTAAGCGAGGTGATTGATCTATTCCCCGGAACATACATTCATATTGGCGGGGATGAATGTCCTAAAGATCGCTGGGAAGAATGCCAGGCCTGTCAGAACAGGATCAAGGAAGAGGGATTAAAGGATGAAAAAGAACTTCAAAGCTATTTTATCTCACGGATCGAAAAATTTCTCATTTCAAAAAACAGGAAACTGATCGGATGGGATGAAATCCTTGAAGGAGGGCTGGCTCCTGAGGCTACGGTCATGTCGTGGACAGGAATAGAAGGGGGCATTGAAGCCGCGAAACAAAAACACGACGTCATAATGACCCCAAATCAGCATGTTTATTTCTGGCGGTATCAATGTGAACCGGAAGGTCAGCCGCTTGCGGCAGGGGGTTATCTACCGCTCGAAAAAGTGTATTCATATGATCCGATGCCTGCAGAATTAACTGCGGATGAGCAGAAACATATCCTTGGTTTGCAGGCTTGCCTGTGGTCAGAATATGTGGATTCTCCTGAGCTTCTGGATTACATGGTTTATCCGAGAATGTTTGCTATGGCTGAAACCGCCTGGACCCCGGCATCAAAAAAAGATTTTGAAGGTTTTCTCTCACGTTTTGAAATAGTTAAGAAGAGGTATGATGCTCTGGGTTTAAACTATTTCAAGGGCGAATACAGAAATACAAGGGCTATAAACGAATAATATCTTAGCAACATGAAAAAGTTATCGGTTTTATTACCCGTATTGTTTCTGGGAGCTGTGGGCCTCGCACAGCAACCAGTTCAGAAAAGCCTGTCAGTCATATGGGAAGAATTGACAGCACCCCAATTTGTGAAAGCAGTTGAAATCTCAGGTGGCGTATGCATCATCCCCATTGGTGTTTATGAGAAACATGCGACACACCTTCCTCTGGGCACCGACATGTATGATGTCCGTGCAGTTGCTACCAAGGCGGCAGAAAAAGAATATGCCATTGTTTTTCCAACCTATTATTTCAGTCAGATTAATGAGGCAAGAAGCCAGCCAGGGACCATTGCTTACAGCCATGACCTTATTTGGAAAGTGCTTGACGAGACATGTAGCGAATTGTCGAGAAACGGATTGAAAAAGATTATTCTATTAAACGGACATGGAGGGAATCCCAGGTTTCTCACGTTTTGGTTGGAAAACCATCTTGCGATTCAAAGAGATTATGAAGTAGTTTTGTTTGAGAATGACGAGCGCAGGAAGGATAAAGATCCTGAAAGGGAAGAGGAGATAAAGTCCCTGACAAAAGCCACACTCGATGGACATGCCGGAGAGTCGGAGACTTCCAACATGCTGTATCTCCATCCCGAGCTGGTCGACCTGGAGGCAATCAACAGCGAATCGGGGGCTACCCAGAACAGGCTCGACATTCCTTATGGCACTACAGGGAACGGTTTTGATTGGGTTGCAGACTATCCCAACCACTATATGGGTGATGCCAGTCAGCACAGCATCAGGCTGGGTGAATTACAAATAGCAAGAGAAGCCGATCACGTTGCCGAATTAATCAAATTCATGAAATCGGACAATACGTTGCGGCAAATTAAGGAAGAATTCTTTAAAAAAGCAGATAATCCTCTTCATACCAGGCCATTAACAGAGTAAATCGGTTTTCCGGGTTTTGCTGAAACTACACAGTATGTCTGAGAGACAATGTCCCAGTATTCTGTGCTTGCTTGTTTTACAGCTTGTACCATTGCATCCTTTTCAGAATCAGTAAGCTCGGAGTTAGTCTGACTAGCCTGGCTTATAATGTAAATTCCGCATAAACTGAGCCACAAAAAACGATTCAAACTGAAACTGATCAATACCAGGAGCAGTGAGGTTCAATGGACCACCTTTATGGAAGGAATCGCGGACACTCTTTTTACGCTGGCTGGTTCACTCACACAACAGGTTAGAAGCTACCTGGAATTAAAGGTGCTAGAAGAAGGAACGGAGATAGAGGCAGCCAGAACTGTTTCCACCACTTCCCCTGAAGCCTGCCGGCATTATATCAATGGCCTGGAA
>JARRQC010000281.1:0-3171 GCA_037382165.1 bacterium
TGTATGTTCCCACCCCGGAAAATCCGGTGACGGACGCAATGACAGGACCGACACCTGATCAGAACTTTGTACTCACCACTGACAGATTAAAATTGACCGCTAAGAAATTTCGTCTCTTGCTTGAGATCAACCAGCCCTGGGACTGGAACGATTACTGGATCAACAATAAATTTCCCGGCCATCCCGATTACTTAACTTCAGCTCAACCCTCAGTAATCTATACCGTTGAGGTTGACGTGAAAGATGATGGGGAGCAATTTCTGTTGCAACCTGTCGGCCACGGCCATCCTTACGGGGATGATGGCACCCTGAACAGGGATCTTTCAACCCTAACTTCTGCGCTTGAGATCATTTCAGAAATTAAATTCACCATTAACCAGTTACAGAAGTGAAAAAGTGTATTCTGACCCTATCCGTTTTCATCATAAGCCTTGCAGCTTTTAGTCAGCAGGGGCGTATCGAGGGAAAGATCTTCGATAAGTCGAACAACGAACCTTTGCCTTTTGTCAATGTAATCATTGAAGGTACCAACATAGGAAGCACAACCGATATTGACGGAAAATTCCTGTTTACCGGCCTGGAACCCGGATTTGTGAATCTCAGGGCTTCTTTTGTAGGATACAAGACCAAACTTTCACCTGACCTGTTGATCACCAATGCCAAGGCAACTTATATTGAGTTGCAACTGGAGCCCACAGACACCAAACTGGAAGAGGTAGTTGTCCGCGTAAGTCCTTATGAGCGCCCCAATGATGCGCCCATGTCGATGCAAAAGATAGGCCTTGCGGAGATCGAGACCAACCCGGGATCCAACCGTGACATTTCCAAGGTCATACAGTCCTTTCCCGGCGTCACCGCCACCCCATCCTTTAGAAATGATATTCTAGTCCGTGGTGGAGGGCCGGCGGAGAATGTCTATTACCTTGAAGAACTAGAGGTCCCCAATATCAATCACTTCCAGACCCAGGGTGCCTCCGGCGGTTCCAACGGCATCATTAATGCCGACCAGATCAGCAGTGTGGATTTCTATTCGGGTGCCTTCCCGGCAGAAAGAGGGAATGCGTTGAGCTCAGTTTTTGAATTTCGCCTGAAAGATGGAAATCCCGAAAAACCGAAGTGGCGTTTTACGATAGGTGCTTCCGAGATTGCCTTTTCCGGAGACGGACCTGCGGGTAAAAAATCGGATTATGTCTTTTCCGTACGACGCTCCTACCTTCAGTTTCTTTTCAGCGTACTTGAACTTCCATTCCTTCCCACATTTACAGATTACCAGGTAAAGTGGCGGACAAAGATCAATGAGAAAAATGAGATTAAAATTATCAGCCTGGGTGCGCTAGACCAGTTTGCCCTCAATACGGGGATCGAAGAACCGGATGAGCAGCAGGAGTATATCCTGAGCTATATCCCGGTGAACAACCAGTGGACCTATACCATCGGAGGAGTATACAAGCATTATGGCAGGAACAACCTGCATACGGTGGTCCTGAGCCGGAATATGCTGAATTACGAGGCCTACAAGCATGAAAATAATGATGAAAATGCGCCCCTCACCTTCGACTACCTTTCCCAGGAGATCGAAAATAAACTGCGCTATGAATATACCGTCCTGTTCAACGGATTCCAGCTGACAGGTGCCGCCAATATGGAATATGTCAAGTATAACAACACCACAAAGAACTTCTTTTTCATCGACAACGAAGTTCAGGAATTGAACTACAGTACCGACATCAATTTCTTTAGCTGGGGGGCTTCATTTTCGCTTACGAAATCTTTTTTCAAGGATCGCCTGAGTACCGTTCTCGGACTGAGGGCTGACGCGAACAGCTATGACAGTGAAATGAGTAATATGCTGGATCAGCTTTCACCCAGGTTGTCTTTACGCTACAAGTTTCTACCACGCTTTTCCGTTTCCTTCAGCCTTGGACGCTATTACCAGCTTCCTCCTTATACTTCACTTGGCTTTAAAAACAATGACGGCGTGCTCATCAACAAGGAAAACGGTATTTCCTATATCCGCAGCGACCAGATCATAGCCGGGTTCGAATACACTTTAAATGAATTTGTACTGTTCACCCTTGAAGGTTTCAGCAAGTACTATACAAACTATCCTTTTTCACTTGTCGATTCCATCAGTCTGGCAACGCAAGGCGGGGATTTTGGGATCGTGGGTGATGAACCTGTGCTATCCATTGGAAAAGGCCAGGCTTACGGTATTGAACTCAGCAACCGTACGCGTATCGGAAACCGGCTGAACATGATTACCTCTATTACGCTGTTCCGAAGCAAGATAGAAGATAAATACGGGGAATATGTGCCCACAGGCTGGGATAACCGCTACCTGTTGGTTTTTACCGGCTCGTATAATTTCAAGAAAAACTGGACATTCGGAGCCAAATTCAGGTATGCAGGCGGACTGCCCTACACGCCTTATGACCTGGAAAAATCCTCGCAAGTCGATGCCTGGAACACCCAGGGGCAGGCCTTCCTGGATTATGACCGGGTTAATTCTCTGAGGCTGACTGCTTTCAACCAGCTGGATATCCGTGTCGACAAACGGTTTTATTTCAATAAATGGTCCCTGATGCTCTACCTGGACATACAGAACCTGTATAACTTCCAGTCTCAGGAGCCTGATTTCATTGTCAGGGAACAGGATGCTGACGGCAATTATATCATATATACCGATGATCAGGGAATTGACCGATACTTGCTGAGGTCGGTGCCCAGTTCAAGTGGTACTGTACTGCCGACTATAGGTGTCATGATCGACTTCTAGCCTTTGGTATCGACGACCAGGGATTTGATCCGTAGTTCCTGGCCGCTTTGGATTTCATGAAAAGGGCTTTGACATGCCGGACAGGCGTCGTACAGCTGTTCCAGTTCGAATTCCGTCCTGCATTCCTTACAGATTGCTGTGGCACGTATCCTGTTGACGACAATCCTGCTTTTTTCCAGCATGGTCTCATGAACCGCCATCTCCATGGCCGTGTCAAGGGCATCATATTCTATACCTGACAGGGTGCCTATATCCAGCACGAGTTCTGTGATGCGATCAGCTCCGGCCTTTACGGCTTCCGCTTCAGCAATTTCTACAATATTAACAGCAATGGAAAATTCGTGCATTTGTGAAACCAAATATTTTGACCTTTCCGGAAAAACCAACTATTTGAC
>JARRQC010000282.1:0-5110 GCA_037382165.1 bacterium
TAAAATCAATCCAAATGTATGTTTTTCCAGATGAATCTATCAGGGTCCTGAAATGATGATGGGAAAATAAATGTTAAATTTGATAAAAAGGCGCAATTGAAATGAAGTCGTTCAAATCGCAATTGGTCATTGTATTTCTTTTTGCCGTGGCCATGGGCTTCCTCGAATCCATTGTGGTCGTTTACCTTTGGGAGATCTATTTCCCGGATGGCTTTTCATTCCCTATTCCTTTTCCTGATTCCCGGATTTTCGGAATAGAACTGGTCAGGGAGTTTACTACCCTGGTTATGTTGGTATCGGTCGGGCTGCTTCTTGGGAAAAGCCGGAATGGAAAATTTGCCTGGTTTCTCCTTGTGTTTGGCATCTGGGACATTTTCTATTATGTTGGGCTCAGGCTTTTTCTTGGCTGGCCCTTTTCTCTGTTGACCTGGGATATACTTTTCCTGATACCGGTGGTCTGGGTAGGCCCGGTGCTTGCTCCATTGATATGCGCCCTGACCATGGTGGGTTTTGGGTTGCTTGTTGCCTGGAACGAGTCAAAAGGCATTATTATACAACTTGGAAAAAAGATATGGACACTCATGATTGGAGGGGCCATCCTGATATTTTACAGCTTTATTGAAGAATTTACTTACCTGTTGGTAGCGATAAAGCCAATTAGGTAATCCACCTGTTGGAACGGCATACGAAGGATAGCCCGGGACCAGCATACACATGCATGAATAAGTCTACCGATAATCCCTCCGGTCTTTAACAATTTTTTGTTGTTAATTGTAAGGGAATATACCACACGGCCCATGGTAATGAATTAACTTTGTAATTCATTGTATCCTTCATCGTTTACCTGTTTTTTTCAATGTATAAAAGGGATTTTGCAGAGCGAAAATATGTGATCATCGGTATTTTTATATTCGTTGCTTTGCTTTTTATTTTCAGACTTTTTTACATACAGGTCATCGAATCACGCTTCAAACTTTCGGCTGAGAATATCGTATTGCGATACGAAAGGCAATATCCGGAAAGAGGCCTTATTTATGACCGGAACGGAAGGCTGATGGTCTACAATGAAGCGGCGTATGACCTAATGGTGATCCCTGCACAGGTCGGGTTGATGGATACCCTCACCTTCTGCCGGTTACTTGAAATAGATACCGCATTTTTTAGCAGTCAGTTAAAGAAGGCCAAAAACTATTCCAATTACAGACCATCGGTTTTTCTAAAACAGATTTCCCGTGCCGATATGCAATATATTCAGGAAATCCTTTACCAGGATTATCCCGGTTTCTATCCCCAGACGCGAACCTTGCGAGGATATAAATACCCCATCGCTGCTCATTTAATAGGAAATATCGGTGAGACAGACCGCAAGGAACTTGACAGGGATCCCTTTTATAAACAGGGGGATTATATTGGAAAATCAGGCATTGAGAAGTATTATGAGCGCTATCTGCGTGGTGAAAAGGGTATGAAGATCAAGGAGGTGGATGTCTACAACCGTGAAAAAGGCGCTTACCAGGGGGGAAGGTATGACACCCTTGCTATTCCCGGTAAAGACATAAGGATAGGCATCGATGCTGAGCTGCAACGCTATGGGGAACAATTGATGAAAAACAAGAAAGGAAGCATTGTTGCTATTGATCCCAAAACCGGTGAAATACTGAGTATCCTCAGCAGTCCGACCTTTGATCCGAATGAATTGGTTGGCAGGGAACGATCTGAAAATTTTACACGACTGCTTAATGATACGCTGAACCCTTTACTTAACCGTGCGATCATGGGTAAATATCCCCCCGGTTCCACCTTTAAACTTGTCAATGCACTGATCGCTTTGCAGGAGGGTGTTATCCAGCCGGGCACGCAATTCTCCTGTTCCGGAAAACTTAGCCGGCCTATTAAGTGTACGCATGATCATCAGAGTCCCCTTGCCCTTGAGATGGCCATTGAACAATCCTGCAACCCCTATTTCTGGAATACATTCCGTTCTATCCTGAACAATCCGGCTTATGGAAATCCTAAAACCGGTTATAAGGCGTGGTATGATCACGTGAAAAGCTTCGGTTTTGGTGAAATATTCAATACAGATATACCTTATGAGGTTAGCGGTAATATTCCTTCCAAAACTTATTATGAAGAGTTGTATAACGGTAGCTGGAATGCATTGACTGTCAGGTCGCTGAGTATAGGTCAGGGGGAAATCCTGGTGACACCCATTCAACTGGCCAACCTTTCCGTGATCATTGCGAACCGTGGTTGGTATTATCCCCCGCATGTAGCCGTCAGCATAGAATCGGAACCTGACCTTTTGGAAAGTTTTCAGCAAAAAATAAATACGACAATTGAACCGAAATATTTTGAAACCGTACGGAATGCAATGAAAGCGGTTTTTGATGGGGAGAACGGAACGGCAAGATTTTACAGCCTGGATAGCATCAGGCAGGCAGGCAAGACGGGTACCGTGCAAAATCCGCATGGCGAAGACCACAGTATGTTTTTAGCTTTTGCACCTTTTGACAATCCGCAGATTGCCATTTCGGTCATCGTGGAAAACTCCGGTTACGGATCCAGATGGGCTGCCCCCATTGCCAGTTTGATGATCGAAAAATACCTGACAGGAAAAGTAACCCGGAAGGCTATCGAAAAACGGATGCTGGAAGGTGACCTGATCGCGATTGAGCGGGCATCCCGGATGAATAACAGTGAACAACCCTAGATGTCAAGAAGAGAAAACATACTATCAAACCTGGACTGGCTGAGTATTTTCCTTTATGCCGTATTGGTATTCTTTGGTTGGCTCAGTATTTATTCATCCTCGTTCGGTGATGACGGGGCTGGTATCTTTGATTTTTCAACCCGATATGGTAAACAGCTTTTATGGATTGGGTTGGCAGCCATAATGGGCATTGCGATCTTACTGATAGATGCCAAGTTTTTCTCAGCTTTTGCGTTCTGGATCTATTTTCTGATGCTGGCTTTGCTTGTTTCCGTATTGTTTTTTGGCAAAACGGTCGGTGGTTCAACTTCTTGGATAGTTTTAGGGCCTGTATCCCTTCAACCCTCAGAATTTGCAAAGTTTGCCACTGCACTGGCTGTTGCCAGGTATTTAAGCCTGCTGCATATTGATCTGAGCAAATTAACCACCCGATTCCTTGTATCGCTCATTGTCCTGATGCCCGCCATTTTAATTCTGGCACAAAACGACACCGGATCGGCACTGGTTTACATGGCATTCGTACTGGTGCTTTTCAGGGAAGGCCTTTCGGGAATGATCATTATCCTTGGGTTATGGATGGCTTTACTTTTCATTCTTACCCTTCTTTTTGGTGAATTTTATGTAATGGGTGTCCTGTCGGTTGTTACCCTCTTGCTGTTGCTGGTGACCAAACCTCTAAAACGGCGATGGAAGATCGTGTTGTCTTCTCTGGTCATCTCCGTTGCCTTCATATTTGCAGTAAATCATGTGTTCGAAAACCTGTTGGAACCACACCAGAAAAAACGCATCAATGTCTTGTTGGGCATCGAAAAGGATATCCGCGGGGCAGGCTATAATGTCAATCAATCCATGATCGCTATTGGTTCCGGCGGCCTGACGGGAAAAGGCTTTAAACAGGGAATGCTGACCAGGTATGAATTTGTACCTGAACAAACGACAGATTTTATTTTCTGCACGGTGGGTGAAGAGTGGGGCTTTTTAGGGGTGACAACTGTCATATTTGTATTCGTTTTTCTTTTGATACGCCTGGTGGTATTAGCTGAAAGACAACGATCGAAGTTCAGGCTACGGAGGATCTTCCCTGTGGGCTTTTACTATCCTGTTTTTTATTTTTATGAAACAGGATGCCAACAGGCTTAATGTCCTTTAAACCGAATTTTTTATCCTTTTATACTTCCTTGATTTTAACATAATTTAAAATCAAAAGCAGCTTGATTGTATTACCTTTGAGAGAAACCGTTTATTCAATCCCAGGAGTTTCAAAATCAAAGTTTAACCAAAGTTTATTTATCATGAAAAAATTTATCAACTACTCACTGGCAGCGATGATCACCCTTGTCCTGCTAAGTGCCAACAACGTAAATGGCCAGACCTGGTCCAAAGAACAAAAAGCCGTTTGGGAAGTAGTTCAAAAAGGATGGGATGACTATGTATCAGGCGATGTTGAAAAAGCGTTTTCAGGTGTTCATGAGATGTATCTCGGCTGGAATGCTGAAGAACCTTTGCCGGTCTCAAAGGAGAGCTGGATAAAGGAATATAATAGGTGGAAAGAGCATGTAAGCTTTGATTACTATGATCTGAAGCCGGCCAGCATTACTGTCATCGGGGAAAGTGCGATCGTATATTATTATTTTGAATTTGTCATGACCTTTCACAAGGACGAAATGAAAAAAACAAGAGAAGTGAAAGGCAAAAACGTGGAATTTTATGTGAAAGATGGCGGCCAATGGATGCTGCTGGGTGACATGACCCATTACAAAGAAACCGGTAATTAGTTTAAACCTGTTGGTAAAGGCACTTCATAAGGAATGCTTCTCTTGTTTTCAAACTGGGAAGCATTCTCTTTTTGAACGATCATTGATTCTGGATTCAATATATTATCACTTCCCGGTTCAGGTAAATTAAGTTTGTTTTACCTACTTTTGAATCCCATAATTGAAGATCAAACTTTTGAATAATGAAAAAAGTTCTTATTGCCACAGGAGGAGGTGACTGTCCCGGACTCAATGCCGTGATTCGGGCCATCGTTCACCGGGCCAGCCAGGAAAGTGACTGGGAAGTACTGGGCAGTATCCAGGCTTTTAATGGAGTCTTGTGGGAACCTTCCGAGATCGTGGTGTTAGATGATGCCAAGGTGTCCGGTATTCATTTTCAGGGTGGAACGATCCTGGAAACAACCAATAAGGGAGGCCCTTTTGCCTGGCCTGTCAAGGAATCGGACGGTTCATGGAGTACCGTGGACCGTTCTGATGATATGATCAAAAAGTTAAAGTATATGCATATCGATGCTGTCATCAACATAGGCGGTGACGGGTCACAGGCCATCTCCCAGAAACTTTATGAAAAAGGACTGAATATTATTGGGGTGCCCAAAACAATAGATAATGACCTGTCCTCAAC
>JARRQC010000283.1:0-3140 GCA_037382165.1 bacterium
TTTTTGCGGAGGATTTATTCAAAAACAAAAAAACCGGACTCGTAAGGAGGCCGGTTTTTTTATTGAAAGGAACTGATTTATTTTTTAGCTGTTTCCACGTCTTCAACTGCGATTTTAACCGTCATGGTAAAATCATCATAAATCATTTTATCGCCCAGGTCATCGAAGAATGAACCTGAACCATAACGTACATCATATTTTGAGCGGTCTACGATAATTTCCGACATAAACCAATTTCCCTCTTTCTGGGCGGTAAACTCAATGGGATGGGTAATTTCCTTGATGGTCAGGTGTGCCTTAACAGTGGCTTTGTTGTTATCAAAAGCGCTGCTTCCTTTGATTTCCAGTTTGGCAGTCGGAAATTTCTCGACACCAAAGAAATCATCCGATTTCAGGTGATTTACCAATTTGGTGTTGTATTCCTCATCGGTAAGGTCTGTGTTGGTGATGGTAGTCATGTCGATTACAAATTCACCATCGGTGATCTTGTCATTTTTCCAGGTGATCCAGCCTTCCGCAATGTCAATATGGCCAAAATGTTCACCGGTTACCTTCTCTCCATGCCATTTTAAGGAGGATTTTTCGGTATTCACTTTCATTGTCTGGGCAAAAAGTCCAACAGTTGCCAAAACAAGCAGTGAGGCTAAAAGGGTTTTCATTGTTTTCATTGTTCTAAGATTTAATTATTGTTTGTGATTATTAATTCAATTTGATATCTGGTACTTCTATGTTAATTATGTAAGCGTCTTCAATTGCCCGGAGCGAAAAGGACTCATTTCCCCGGACGCCGACAGCGTCTCTGTTTGAAAATGTTTCGTCTTTGTATAAGATTTTTCCATGAACGATAAACAAAAAACTGCCATAACTTGTTCGGCCGGGGGTGTAATTTATTTCATGACCTTTGTCCAGGAAGGTCCTCGATATTTTCGCCTGCTGGTGTATTTTCAAGATTTCGGGATTCGGTTCATCCATGCTGCTGACCAGTGTTTGCCACCGGTTTCTGGCTTCCTCCGGGTCGAATTTTTTCTGGTCATAAACTGGTTTTACATTTCGTGTATCAGGATAGATCCACAATTGCAGGAAATTAACGGCTTCCGTTTCGCTGGCATTGTATTCAGCATGGAACAAACCGGTTCCTGCGCTCATCACCTGTATTTCATGCTCTTCGATGATCTGTTCATGGTTCATCGAGTCCTGGTGCTTCAGCGCTCCTTGGATCGGGATCGAAATGATCTCCATATTATCATGGGGATGCCTGCCAAATCCTGTCCCGGGCTGAACGATATCATCATTCAGGACCCGCAGCGCACCAAAATGTACCCTTTCCCTGTCCATGTATCCGGCAAAACTGAAATTGTGCCTGGAATCGAGCCAGTCGTAACGTGACCTGCCCCTGCTTTCTGCTTTGTGAATGATCGTTTTCATTTCAATAGTTTTAAATGTTGTGGCAAAATTAAGCCGGCAGGCTGCTGCCATCAATGTAAAAATTCGGGATGATGAGGTACAAATCCGGGATAGGACGGATACTCCGTCGCCAGTGTAGGCAAAAGGTCCTTAAATAAGATCAGCGGGAGAGTTCTGCGACAAGCGCGCTTCTGAATTCCGAAAATGAACTGCCTTCTGCATTACGGAAGAATTTACTGAAGTGGGATGGATCATCAAATCCAATACGGTAGGCTATCTCTTTGGAGGTCAGATCGGTGTGCAGGCCAAGTCTTTTGGCTTCAAGGATGATGCGCTGCTGGATCATTTCTTTGGCCGTCTTTCCTATGGTTGTCCTGACCACGTCATTCAGGTAATCAGGTGTGAGGTTGAGTTCGTCAGCATAATCCCCGACTTTTTTCCATTCGCTGTACCTTGCCTCGAGGAGTTCCTTGAACTTTTTCAGGATCAATTTACCGGACTGGAGTGTTTGAGTATTGTCGGTGTTCGGTTCATGGGCGAAGGTATTGCAATTGATCAGGAAGAGTTTCAGGTAGGCACCGATCATGTCATCTTTGAACGGATCATTGGTGGCAAAAGCCTGCTTCATTTGGCTAACGAGTACGTGCAGAACTTTTGCGGATCTTTCGTCAATCTTGATGGGAGGCGTGTCAGCGACTTCGGAAAAGAGATTCAGGTCGGCGACAAAATCAGCGCTGATCGAATTCTGTTCCATGAAATCACAGGTAAATAAAATGACCGTACCGTCAGCATGGGGTGTGTGCTTTACCTGGTGAACCTGGCCCGGGCTTACGAAGAAGATGTCATTAGGATTCATTTCATATTCCCGGTAATCCACGATATGGCGACCGCCGTCATTGTGGGACCAGATCACGGTATAGTAATCATGCCGGTGCGGCTTGTCTGTATCGGTACCGAACATGGCGATGACATCCCTGGTTGATCGGATAGCAAAAGCCACCTCCTGGTTTTCGTGCCGCAGTTCATAGGTTGGTATCGATCCCTGTGTCTCCATATTCCTTAAGGTCTTTTAGTATACTACTGGTTGTCAATACACTTTGGCTAAAACGCTGCCAATTCATTGATTTCCCTGGCATGCAGGATCTTCTTTCCATACCCTTCCGTAGCAGCATTGATCATGGCTTTCCCAACCTGGACCGTAGAGGTGATGGCATTTGGAAAAATGGCTTTCAGCAGGGGATACAAGGGTTTGAAAACAACGTACAGTGCATTGTATAGTTTTGTGGCTGACTTAATGCCTTTCATGGGTTGAATGTATCCCGGTCGAAACATATAGGCGTCGCGGAAAGGCATGGCGAGCAGGTCATTTTCTGTTTTTCCCTTTACCCTGGCCCACATGATCTTTCCCTTTTCACTGCTGTCGGTTCCTGTTCCCGAAACATAGGTGAATATTGAATTTGGGTTTTTGTCGAGAAATGTCCGGGCAAAGTGCATGGTCAGGTCATAGGTCACCTTTTTGTATGCTTCCCCGGTCATGCGGAAGGACGAAACGCCCAGGCAAAAGAAGCAGGCATGGTAACCGCTCAACTGATTTGAAATTGGGGAGAGGTCATAAAAGTCTGTGTGTATGATCTCTTTCAGTTTTCTATGCTTGACATCCAGGGGTCTCCTGTTGACAACAAGTACTTTTTCCACCTTCTCGCTTTCCAGGCATTCATAGAGCACACCTTTGCCTA
>JARRQC010000284.1:0-3137 GCA_037382165.1 bacterium
CCTGTTCAGGCTGCCTGAACGGGCAAGCTTTTGCGGGTTTCCCTCCTCGAAGGCTTTATTTTTTCCCAGCAGCCACAACCTGTCTGCGAAATGAAAGGCAGATTCCACATCATGGGTTGCCATGATCACCCCCTTTTGATAGGTATCCGCCAGTTCCCTGACCAGGTGCATGATCATTATTTTTCCCGGAGAATCAATGTAGGCTACCGGCTCATCCATAAAGATAAAGGGTGTTTCCTGCGCGATGGCCCTGACGATCAGCACCCTTTGCTTCTCTCCATCGCTTAATTTCTGGAATACGGCATCCGATAAATGACTTACAGACAGTCTCTGAAAAGTATCCCCGACGATCCGCCTGTCCTCGGCAGTAATACTACTGATCATCATCCCGTAAGGATACCTTCCCGTCAGGGCCACCTCAAAAGCTGTAAGAAACGGATCCTCTATCCTGTCGGTCAGCACGACCGCCACACGCCGCGCGATATCCTTAATGCTTAGTTCAGAAAGTTTTTGCCCCATGATATGCACTTCGCCGGCTATGGGTTTTTGATAACCCAACAGTGTCCGGAGCAGGGTGGATTTTCCCGTCCCGTTAAGGCCCAGCAGGCATACCAGTTCTCCCTGGACCAAACGCAGGTTCAGACCTTGCTGGAGCACCCGTTCATTATTCCCGCCCGGGTGGAAACCTGTACTTAAACCATCGGTATGTATCTGTCGTTTATCCATTTCCCTTTTGTCTCATTCTACCCCTGGTCACAATGACCCAAATTACGATGGGTGCCCCTATCACCGAAGTGACGGCATTGATGGGCAGGGAGGTATCGTAACCCGGAAGTCGCGCGATCAGGTTGCAAAGCAGCGCAAGCCCGCCACCGATAATGATTGATGCCGGCAGGATCACCCTGTGGTTGGAGGTCTGAAAAAATCCCCTGGCCAGGTGAGGAACGGCCAGTCCGAGGAATGCGATCGGACCGGAAAAGGCTGTGGAAGCAGCAATAAGCATTCCTGCAATAAGAATCAGCACAGTCTGTAACCTGGTGGTATCCACACCCACGCTTCTCGCATAAGCGTTCCCCAGCAACAGGGCATTGAGCGGTTTGATATACATCAGGGTCAGCATCACGAAAACAAGCGTAGTGAACATCAGGAACAGCGATTCCTTTGTGCTCGTCTTTGAAAAGCTGCCAAGGCCCCAGAGGACATAGGCATGCAATTCTTCGGCCCTGCTGAAGAACTGCAACACCCCTACGACTGCAGAGACGGTATAACCGATCATGATACCGATGATCAAAACAGTAACGATGCTGCCTATGCGATTGGCGACAAAAACGATGACTGCCAGTACGGCGAGTGCGCCGAGAAATGCGAAAACAATGATGACCAGGTTACCAGCCAGCCCGTTACCCTCCAGGAAAGTAATATGAAAAGCGGATGTCGAAAGTATCACGAGGGCGACACCCAGGCTTGCCCCGGAGCTGATCCCCAATACGGAAGGGCCCGCCAATGGGTTTCTGAAAAGGGTCTGCAGCAGCAAGCCTGATACGGCCAGACCCACTCCGGTGGAAAGGGCGGTGACCGCCTGGGGCAACCTGTATTTCAACACAATGACCGAGGAGATATCACCTGTTTCCAACCTGCCCGTCAATGCATAAACCACCTCTTTCCAGCCGATGATGACCGACCCAAACCATAGATTTGCCAGGAACAGCAATAGGGTCACCAGCACAAAAAGCATCAGCCATAATCTTATATTCACGGGTCTTTTCACAGGTGGTTAAAAGTAGCACAAATTCATTGAAATACGGGATTTGACCGGGCTTATGCGAAGTATCAGGGAAGCCGGTGATAATATTTCGGTTTGTAATCCGGCAGCAATTCCGGATGAAAAGCCCTGATGAGATCGGCAAGGACTACATCCGGTTCAAGGGGGCTGTTTTCAAAATAGGCTGTTTGCTCCGCATCGCAATAAATGACTTTCCTTTCCCGGAAGGCTTTAAAATGCCGGTACAATTCATTTTCCGCTGCCAGGCTTTCATAGGTGGCCACATCACCGTAAGATCCGATGATACGCCAGAAATCGGCATCATGCGCCCTTTCAAAGACACTTTCATAATCCAGGGGAAAACTTGCTTTATGAGTATCCTCCTTCCAGAGGTAATCGGCACCGGCATCGGCAAACAAGCGCGCAATATAGCTTTGTCCCCCCGGAATGAACCATTGACCGTTGAAGTACTTGTCTGAAAATACCGTGGGCTTTTCTATGACCTGACCTGCCAGTTGGGCGTAAGATTTGTAATTGTCAACAGTACGCCCGAAGATACTGTCAGCCTGTTCTTCCTTCCCGCAAAAAGCCGCAGTAAACCGGATCCACTCCGCCCTGCCCAGTGGATCCGTTTCAAAAAAATCAAAAAACGGGATCAGTGGAATGCCTGTTAATTCAAGTGCATGCTGCTCTTCCAGATTGTACGGAGAGATAAAGATCAGGCCGGGGTTTACCTCCAGTGTTTTTTCAATAAAGAAATGTCCGCTGCCCGCCAGTTCGTTGATACTGCCCTTCTGAAGGAGTTTTCTTACATCCGGATCTGTAATATAGCCCGCTTCAGAAATGCCCTTAACCTTTTCCAGTTCTCCCAGTTTGATGAATGCGCTGAGTTGTGTAGAGGAGAACACGGCAACATCCCTTAGGGGAAGGGTGATCATGTGCGCCGTATCCCTGAACCTGCCCGTCACCTCGCTATTGGCAAGGTAGTACTCCCCGCCTGGCAGTCCGGAATTCGTTGGATGATAAATGACAAGCTTTGTGATCCCATCCCAGTGGTAGATATCAAACCCCTGAGCATATTGAACTAAGGAGGGAAGTTCGCCGGGGGCACGGTTTTCAAAATAAGTGCCGATCCACGGCCTGGATGGGTCCTGTTTGCAAGATATTACGCACGAAAGGCATAAGACAAGGAGGATGTACGGCACTAATTTTCTCAGCATGAATAGGGTCTACAGGGAAAGGTCGTCCCGTTCGAGCAACAGTATGGAATGTTGCGGTACGATAAAATATTTTTCGGCGTGGTATTGAATTTCGACGGCTCCCTTCTTAAGGAATATGGCCAGGTCACCTACCTGGGCCTGCAAGGGAATGTAAT
>JARRQC010000285.1:0-3136 GCA_037382165.1 bacterium
TTGATCACCCGCATCACATTATTCATGCTGGAATAATCAAATCGCAACTCAGCTAATCGTGTTAAATGCCTGACGACAATGCGGGCCTCATCTATTGCCTCTCCTGAAGAAGTCTTATACGCGTTGATCAACCCGCTAACCCCCAGTTTGGTGCCGCCAAAGTACCTCACCACAATGATCATCACATTAAACAGTTCATTTGACAAGATCTGGTTCAATATCGGTTTACCCGCCGATCCGGTTGGCTCTCCGTCATCCTGGCTTCGGAACATTTCATTTTCAGGATTTATCCTGTAAGCATAACAATGGTGCCGGGCATCATGATATTCCTTTTTTACGCGTTGCAAAAAATCCATACAGTTGCGCTCAGATTCTACATGTTCCAGTATCGCGATGAATTTACTGCCTTTCTCCCTGTACAATCCTTCCGATGGTTTAACGACAGTCTTATATTTATATATTTCCATAGATTCCGGTTGTAATCAATAAAATGGCAACAATGGCCAGTGCTATGCCCAGCCAATTCTGAGCACTTGGTTTTTCCCTGAAAAAAATCAATCCCAATAGTGTTGAGAATAATACAATACCCATGTTTACAACCGGGAAAAGAACAGAAGACTCAAATACCGACATGGCTATCAGTAAAAAATAGGTAGATCCGAAATTCAGTAATCCCAATAGCGCCCCCGCCGGTAAAAACTTCCATTGAGGAATTCGCCGTTCTCTCAAGGAACGGTATAAGAACAAAAGGCTACCTGTAAGAAGGGATACGAAGAAAACTACCGTCAGGAACTGGCTCTCCTCTCCTGTCACATAGTTTTCCACAAGATATTTCATGGCCGTGTCGTTGGAACCAATGCCCAGCAGCAACAATAAAGGGATGAATGCTTTTTTCCAGTTCAGTTTTACATTGCCTGCAGGTTTAAGAACAAGATAAAAGGATAAAAATGCCAGTATTATTCCCAGTAATTTCGTCAGGGTTAACTCCTCCCTGAAGAACAAGAATCCTGCTGAAACCGGTATCAGCACCGACATACGGCTTGCCACGGCTGTAATCGTAATACCTGCTGTTGCAGCAGACCTGGACATGATAAGGTATACAGCAATAAATAATACACCAATGACCAGCGCGGGAATCAACCACAATTTGACGGTCAGGTCTGCTAACATGCCCTTATCCTGCCAAAGCAGGAAGCCAAGCCCTGCCGCAACCAGGTAATTGAAGGTAATGGCTCCCAGCTCATCTATGCGAAAATGTTCAAAATAGCGAAAAAGCAATATGACAAGGGAAGAAAGCAGTATGGAGAGCATCAATGCAAACACATGGTAAAAATACCAATTATATTGTCCCGGATGATTAGGGTTGTCCCCTTAAACTTCTTACTTTTACCACCTGAATCAGCCCCTTGAAAATTATGCGTAATATACTGATATTTAATATTTTAAATTTTGTCCTTGTTTTCTTTTCTACACCGGTCATCCTGGCTCAAAATTCCGGGCAGGAAATGTCCTATATGCGGTATGAGGGAACCATTGACAACAACATCAAACTGATCGCCAACCTGGTGAAGACTCCTCCCCTGATCTCAGGAAATTACCAGTATAAATACCTGGAAACCGATGCGACCATGCATATTGGCAGGACAATCGAACTGAGTGGTGAAGTGGATAAAAACAACACCGTTCGGCTAAGGGAATTCGGACGGGATCAATTTGCTTTCGAAGGCGAACTCTCAAATGATGTTTTTAAAGGCTACTGGTATGCCGTAAAAGACCGGAAGCTTCCTTTTACAATGAAAGAATATTATCCCAACGGACCAATGGCCTTCGATGTGTTCTACCTTCACTCGGAAGAAGCGCTGGTTTCCGAAGACCCGGAATCGCCGCTTGCTGAAATTGAGCTGACACTGGTTTTCCCTGCCAACGCCTATATCCAGCCAGAGATTGAGGATTCTGTAAAAAGATTCATCGTCAGAAGTTATTTCGGGGAAGGTTTCCATACGGAAAATCCTGATTCCATGCTCGTACATTTTGAACAGGAATACATGAACACCTATAAGTTGCAAAATGAAAACTGGCATAAATTACAGGGCGCTTCTTTCAATTGGGAAAAAGTCATGAATATGTCAGTTATATACAATACGGGGTACATGCTTTGTCTTGAATACATAAAATATGCCTATTCGGGAGGGGCTCATGGCATGACGAACATCTCTTACGATATTATCGACCTGGCTGACGGCCGGCTGCTGACCTATACCGATGTATTTGCCGAAGGTACAGATGAAGCACTTGCTGATATCCTTACGCGTCAATTGCGAAAGGATTATAGCATTCCTGATGATGTCACTTTAACTGAAGCCGGATTCTTTGTCGAAGAGGTCAGTCCCAACCGGAACATATATGTCAATGGGAATGGAGTAGGGTTTCTGTATAACAGTTACGAGATCGCTCCCTACTCCCAGGGTGCCACCAATATTTTTCTGGAATTCAAACAAATACGTGAGTTAATTAAAATGGGGAGTCCGGTATATAAAATGAGCCATCCCTGATCTGGTCATGAACAGCAGGTAATGTTTTATCCGTCAAGTGCCCTGTTCAGGAAAGTGATAAAAGGTTTCATTGTCTTAAACACATCCAGCACATATACATCAAAGTCGTCACTAATCACGCGGCTCCTTTCCATGGTCTGAAAGACCGTATATTGTTTGAATTTCAGTAATTCCACATCGGGAAAATCTGCAGGAAATCCCTGTGGCGGCCGTTTCAGTTTTTCATCCTCAAAGATCCGGAAGGTCTGGGCGAACTTTTTGTTGTTGATGATGGCCTTGAACTCATCCACATTGTAGTAAATCTCCGACCTGATCTTTTTCAGTTGCTCGCCGGAGGGGCTGTGAGATCCTCCGCCAATAAAACAATCATCCACCCCTACATGAAGGTAATATCCCGCCTTCTCTGACTTTCTGCCACCTTGTGCCATGAATGCCCCAAAATGCAATTTATAGGGTGATTTATCCTTTGAAAATCGGATATCACGGTAGATCCTGAACATGGTTTGTTTGGCCGTTAGCGTACCAATGGAGGCGTCAATCCTTAGCATACCCGGAATAAGTTTGTCAACAAATTGTTCCATGGT
>JARRQC010000286.1:0-3126 GCA_037382165.1 bacterium
TTTGGGAACTGAGAATTTTTACTTCAAACAGAAAAGGAGTATTACAATTATTTCACAGCTTATGCCCGGAATGAAGGAAATGATCATGAACCAGCAATGTTTTTATGCCACGGTCAGCAAAGAAGGGATACCCAACAATGCACCGAAGCGCTCAAAAAGAGTTTTTAATGATGAGACGCTTATTTACCCGAAAGGCAAGGGCGGAAAGACCTTGCAGAACATGCTGGACGGCTTCAAGAAATCCGTAGCCGTGGTAAACGGGAAGAATTGGATGTATACAGGGTAATGGGAACCCCATAAGTGCTGACCTCTGGTGATATTTACGAAAGATCTGCAGAAATGTCTCGAAAGGCGCGCATGCCAAAACCCAAAGCCGTCATCCTGATACACATCGATGAGATCAAATCCGGTGACAAGATCGAGAAGATCACCTTCGTGGAGTAAAACCAAACTCCTTTAATACTCCACCGGTCAATCAGACCCTGATTATCTGACCATCAGTCTTCTGGCTGTAATTCTGTCTGATGTTTTTACTTTTATGAAGTAAATTCCTTTTCTCAGTTCACGTATATCGACAGATATCTTGGCACGATTTGCATCAACTCTTTTTACAAGCTGCCCCGTCTGATCGAAAATTGATATTTGTTCAATTACGGATCCTGACATTATTGATACCTGGTGAGTGGCCGGATTAGGACTGATGGACAGGTTATCATCATGCTCATTATCCCCTATCCTGGTACAATCATCGATCGTCACTCCGAACTGTTCTGATTCTCCTTCACAGCCATCCGCTGTTTCCTCGGATACCATTATCGTACCGCTGCCCTCGCCTTCCCATTCCACCGTTACCGTATAGGTTCCCTGGCCCATGGTGATGGTTCCTCCCGTCACTTCCCAGGTGTAGCTGCTGCCCGCATGATCCTCCACTGCATAGATTTCCTCACTCCAGTCACATACAAGGCCCTCACCTTCAACAACAGGGTTCGGAGCACCAACACTCACCTCAAGGGCTTCCGAAGGGTCCCCTTCTCCGCAATCATTGATCCCATAAAGTGATACGTACGCTGTTCCGCTGAATTCAGCGTTCCATTCAACAGTTGCTTCCAGGCCTGTAGCAACGATAGAACCGGCATCTTCGGGTGTAAGCTCCCAGACATAGCTGTCGGCATCGTCAGCCCCCTGGCTGGTGTAATCCGATGAAGATTCCTGGCAAATTACATCAGGCACTTCGGCTGCGGCAGGCTCTGTCGGGGGGTAAAGGATCTCAACCTGGATCTGCTCACTCATGTTTAACTCGCAATTGTCGTTGCTGCCGATACAGGTATAATATCCCTCTTCGGTAACCAGGCCAAAACTGATTTCGGACCCGGTACCTTCAACAATGATGCCTGTGGCCTCACTATTCAGGTACAGCTCATATTCAATGCCCGTATCAGAATTATCCAGGGTAATCTCAACACCATCTTCCCCCAGGCAGTAGCTGCCCCCGCCCTGGAGGTTATATGCAACAGGACCCTCGTACACTGTTCCTTCCAGGTCATCAGACCAGTCACCGCCACCACAAATATTGGTCGCCCGTACACGCAGGGTAAATTCGCCGGTCCAGTCATCGGCTACCACCAGACTTGCGGTATTTTCATCAGGGGTTAGTATGCCTGCATCATCAGGGGATAGTTCCCACTCATAGCCCAGGGCTTCCGGCACTTCCGGTGTGTCATAATTGTATTCCTGACCGGTACAAACTGATGCAGGCCCATCAGGCATATCAGGCTGGTCAAGCGCCTCATAGATATTCATATAGTCGGACTTCGTTTCCGTGTCTGAAACATCTCCATCGTAAACAGTTAGTTCTACATCATAAGAACCCGGTGAGTCATAGGTCACGACAGGATTTTGATCTGTCGATGATGGAGGCGTCCCACCCTCAAATGTCCATTCCCAGGAGGTGGCTCCTATTGAGTTGTCATGGTAAGTAATAGAGGTTTCTACACAAGTCGCTGTGCTGTCTGCATAGAAATCTGCAAGAAGCGATGCCTGCCGCCGTAAGATTATACCGCCGGATGCGCCGGCAAACCCCCATCCCTTGTCTGTAAAAAAGATTGTATAAAAGTAATTTGAACCGGACCCGTCATATTCGACCGTCCAATTTGATCCACCATCTACTGTTTTGTACATTACTTCATTCATTCCTCCAAAGATGGTGCTGTCGGAATTGAATACATATATGCCTTCAAAATTATCTCCCGTCGATTGGGAAGTATACGTCCAGTTTTCTCCCTGGTCAGTTGTAATATAAGTATCAGCAAATTGTCCCACGGCAACCCCATAGTCCCCTTCGAAGTCCACGCCTAACAAAAAGAAAGTAGGGTTACCTGTGTGGTTTAGTGACCATGTATTTCCCCCATCTGTCGACCTGGATATGCTCTGGTTCGGCGCTCCAACAGCAAACAGGGTATTTGCATCGGAATAAGTCAGGCATGCGAAGCCATGGGACTCTCCTGTTGCTTCTGTCCATGTGGTACCACCGTCATCTGTTACGTAGACAAATGCATCCCATGTTGCGGGTGTCCGGCATAATGCCACCCCATTTTCGGAATCCCAGAATTCAATATCCCTGAATACTTTTCCGCTGGTACTTAACGTCAGATCAGTCCACGAATCGCCTCCATCCGTCGTCATGGCAAAGTAGTCATTCCAACCGCCGATAAAACCGGTGTCCACAGAGGTGAAGAATACACATTCCAGTCCGTCCATTGAACCGGATACGGGCAGAATCTGGGTCCATGTTTCTCCTGTATCCTCGGTTTTAAGTAGTTGTCCCGGATCGTCATAGGCACCATCCATACATGCAGCATATCCAATTTCACTTTGACCTTCCGGAAAATGTATATCGAATATTCTGAAGGTAGTTCCTGAGGAGACCTGCTCCCAACCTTGTGCGTAAAAATTATTGCTGAATACCAGACCAGCAATAATCATGAAAATAAAAACATAGCTTTTCATGGGACTAATTTATTTAATGATTATTTCTTTGATTGTTGTTCCATCTTTGTGTCGTCAAAAATATCTGACACGGTAAAGTTATAAATTAAGTTGTGGTTTTGGCGATATTACAAATGCAAA
>JARRQC010000287.1:0-3871 GCA_037382165.1 bacterium
TCCCCACATCAAAAATCTAAAATCAAAAAAGTACTTCTCCTCGGCTCCGGAGCCCTGAAGATCGGTGAGGCCGGTGAATTCGATTACAGCGGCTCACAGGCTTTGAAAGCGTTGAAAGAAGAAGGTATACATACCATACTGATCAATCCCAATATTGCTACGGTCCAAACTAGTGAAGGTATCGCTGACCAGATCTATTTTCTGCCGGTTACTCCTTATTTTGTGGAAAAGATCATCCGGCAGGAAAAACCGGATGGGATATTGCTGTCGTTTGGAGGTCAAACCGCGCTGAACTGTGGAATTGAACTCCATGAAAGCGGCATCCTCAAAAAGTATAAGGTGCGGGTACTCGGCACCCCTGTCGAAGCCATCATTGAGACGGAAGACCGCCAGAAGTTTGCCGACAAGCTGCATTCCATCCAGGTAAAAACACCCCAGTCGATTGCCTGTAAATCGGTAGGGGAAGCGCTTGAAGCGACACGCAAGATCGGCTTTCCTGTCATTATACGTGCAGCCTTTACGCTAGGAGGACAGGGCAGTGGATTCTGCTCCAATGAGGATGAATTGCAAAAGCTGGCAGGGAAAGCCTTTTCCTATTCTTCCCAGATCCTTGTCGAGGAGTCGCTGAAAGGATGGAAAGAAGTGGAATATGAGGTGGTACGTGACCGCTTCGACAATTGTATCACTGTCTGCAATATGGAGAATTTCGATCCGCTCGGGATACATACCGGGGAAAGTATCGTTGTGGCACCATCGCAAACCCTGACCAACAGTGAGTACCACAAACTCAGGAAACTTTCTATACAGATCATCAAATCGGTAGGTGTCGTAGGTGAATGTAATGACAACCACGGCTTATTTCGAACCTGCTCTGGATTATATGGTATGTAAGATTCCCCGATGGGATCTTAACAAGTTCTACGGTGTCTCCAAAGAAATTGGCTCCAGCATGAAAAGTGTAGGTGAGGTGATGGCCATTGGGCGGAATTTTGAAGAAGCAATACAAAAGGGATTGCGCATGATCGGACTGGGAGCACATGGTTTTGTCGGGAACCGGGACTTTAATATATCGGATATCGAAACCTCCCTTTCCAACCCTACGGACATTCGGATCTTTGTCATTGAGAAAGCCTTTGAAAAGGGATGGTCCGTAGAACAGGTGTTTGAGAAGACAAAAATTGACCGGTGGTTTCTTGAAAAATTAAAGAATATTTTTGATGTTTACCTGGAGTTAAAAAAGGTCAGCCACCTTAAGAATCTGCCTGACCCGCTCCTGGCAAGGGCAAAACGGATGGGCTTTTCAGATTTTCAGGTTGCCCGTGTCATCTTCAAAGACAAGCATGTAGGCACAACCGATAAGGAGATCATGGAAGTAAGGCATTACCGCCAGTCCAGGAACATCATCCCTTTTGTGAAACAAATTGACACCCTCGCCGCTGAGCATCCTGCGGTCACCAACTACCTCTACCTGACCTATCATGGAGATGAACACGACATTGATTTCGAACGTGACGGGAAGTCCGTTATCGTGCTGGGTTCAGGGGCTTACAGGATAGGAAGCAGCGTGGAATTTGACTGGTCGGCTGTCAATGCCTTGCAATCGGTGAACAAACGCGGTTTCCGCTCCGTGATGATCAACTATAACCCGGAAACTGTCAGCACCGATTATGATGTTTGTGACCGGTTGTACTTCGACGAACTTAGTTTTGAGAGGGTGATGGATATTGCTGAATTGGAAACCCCGTATGGTCTGATCGTATCCACCGGAGGGCAGATACCAAACAATCTGGCCATGCGCCTCCACCGGCAATCTATCCCCATACTCGGGACATCACCGGAATTCATTGATAATGCCGAGAACAGGCATAAGTTTTCCGCCATGCTGGATGAGATTGGTGTCGATCAGCCGGAATGGAAAGAATTATCCAGCACAAAGGATATTCTGAAATTTACAGATAAGGCAGGTTTCCCGGTGCTGGTGAGGCCTTCCTACGTCTTGTCGGGGGCGGCGATGAATATTGTATCCAATAAAGGAGAGCTGGAACATTTCCTTTCCCTCGCCACGCAGGTTTCGAAACAATACCCGGTAGTGGTTTCCAAATTCCTGACCGATGCCAAGGAGATTGAGATGGATGCTGTCGCAGACAAAGGGGAGATCATTGTCTACGCCATTTCAGAACATATCGAATTTGCCGGTGTCCACTCCGGGGATGCGACCATCATGTTTCCGCCGCAGAAAGTATATGTCGAAACCATAAGGCGGATCAAAAAGATCAGCCGTAGGATTGCCCAAAAGCTGGAGATCAGCGGCCCATTTAATATACAATTCCTGGCAAAGGACAATGATATCAAAGTGATTGAATGTAATTTGCGGGCGTCACGAAGCCTGCCCTTTGTTTCCAAGGTTCTGAAAACCAACTTTATCGATTATGCTACCCGGATCATGCTGGGCGAAAAAGTTGAAAAGCCCAACAAATCACTGTTCGATATTGATTACATCGGGGTAAAAGCACCGCAATTTTCCTTTTCAAGATTAAGCAAGGCCGACCCGGTACTGGGTGTGGACATGGCATCAACTGGAGAAGTCGGATGCCTGGGGGATGACTATTACGAGGCCATACTGAAATCAATGCTGTCTGTAGGTTACCGGATACCTGAAAAAAATGTACTCATCTCCTCCGGGCCGGCACGCTCCAAGGCAGAATTACTCAACAGTGCCCAGATGCTTGTTGAAAACGGATACCGGATATATGCCACGAAAGGCACCCGGCAGTTCCTGGCCAAGAACGGAATCAAATCCACCATGCTCAACTGGCCCGACGAGAAAAAGGAACCCAATACCTATTCCTATATCAAGGAAAAGAAGATAGATCTTGTAATAAACATTCCCAAAGACAACACCAAGGCAGAACTGGACAATGATTATGTCGTCAGAAGGGCAGCCGTTGATTTCAACGTCCCGCTGATCACCAATGCCCGCCTGGCCAGCGCTTTTATTTTTGCCTTTACCCGCTACAGGATGCAGGATCTGAAAATTAAGAGCTGGTCCTCCTACTGATCTAATTTTGTCAACCAAACACCTCATACTGAAAAAGAGATAGCTGGCACAAATTATCATGCGCTATATTGATTACATTTGGCTGTCTGAATAAAATTTTGTCGATTTTCTTTTAGGCAAAAATTAAACCTTAAATATTACATCATGAGAAAACAACTCACAGCAATAATCATTTTCACCATACTCCTTTTTGGGGCTTGTACAAGCATAACTGTAGTTTCCGACTATGACAAATCCGTGGATTTTACCAAATACAAAACCTATTCATATTACGGATGGGCTGAACAAAGCGATAAACTGTTATCACCTTTCGATAAGGAGAGAATTGAAAAAGCATTCAGGGAAGAATTTGCAAAAAGAGGCCTTGAATATGTTCAGGATGGTGGCGATCTGACAGTTGCCTTGTACATACATACAGAAGACAAACAACAGACAACAGCCACCACCACGGGAGTGGGAGGATACGGTGGTCGCTGGGGTTATGGTCCCGGTTGGGGATGGGGACCTGGTATATCAACAACTACGGTCAACACCTATAATTATACAATGGGAACACTGGTTTGCGATGTATTTGACACCCAACAGAAAAAGCTGATCTGGGAAGGTGTCGGAACGGGTGAGATAGATGATAATCCCAACACAAGGGAAGAAGGCATCCCGAAGGCCGTCGCGAAGATCATGCAGGCTTATCCCCTGCCGCCCGCGAAATAACAGCTGAGCAACTGCCAGAAAATTTCCCTTTCCTCAGGCAAACTTTTTAACGCTGATTATTGTCGACCTTATCGAAAGAAAGGTGAGAATTTCCCTCAGGCG
>JARRQC010000288.1:0-3049 GCA_037382165.1 bacterium
GTCCAGATCCCTGAGCTCCTTGTTGATCCTGACTTTGTCAAAAAACATCTCTACCAAAAAATGATAATTTTGCCAGAGATTATTCAATTCCCCTGCAGGGACCATTCCCACCTGTTTCCACCTGTCCTGCAGGTTACGAAACTCGTCATATGTCTTTTTAAGGGTTTCCTCGGAATTGATCAATTCCTTTAGCTCTTCAAGGATATTCAGTTTGATCTGAAGATTTTCGGTTTTTTGTTTTTCGAGATCTTCTGCATATCTGGCCTTATGCTGTCTGTATTTAGCAAATGCAGCATTGAACCGTTGTTCCAATGGATCCTCCACATGTTTAAAATCCTCCGGCCTTCCCCCTTCATTCAAAAATGCTTTCCGCGCCCTTTCGATTTCTTCCTTGTTGCGGCGATGAAAAACTGTCTTTATTTTACTGAGCTTATTTTTGATTTTGGTGATATCCTTTTCCTCGACCACTTCTTCCAGCATTTCAACCAACTGCTGTTTATTAAGCTCATCGTAATTGATTTCTTTACGCGCTGTTTCCTTCTTCTCCGAGGCATAACCATCATTGATAAGCCTTCTGATCTCCTGGTTTTCCTCAGCAGTTATCTGTTTGCCGATTTTCTTTTTCTTTGGTTTTTTCTCAGGGGGCTCAACAGCTACCGACTCATCTTTAAGCAGGGTAACTATTTCCTTTTTTTCCTGGTCTGAAAGTTGATCTTCCGCTGTACTTTCCTCATGCGCTTCTAATGTCTCTGCGGGGTCCTTAAGCAAACTCTGAATTTCGCGTTGCTCCTTTACTGAAATTTGCTCCTGCATTTCGTTTTTCACGTTTTCTTCTTTGGTTTGTAAAGGCTTCTCCTCTCCGGTTTTATTTTCCCTGAGATTTTGATGGGTCTGTTCTTCTGCGTACATTTCTTACAATTTATAGACATCACGGCTGCACTATTAACAACCGGAAAAGTGTTTCTACTGCCATTTATTGCTTTTGGCAAAGCCAACAAAAATAGCAATAAATCCATTGCAATACAGGTTAGAAAAATAGCAATAATCAAGCCGTAAAGCAGGCCAGCGACGTATCTAGCGGTAAAACCGTGACCGATTAAAGATGAGATATCCGATATTAAAAAGGATGGTCACTTTATCTCCTGGCTTTTCAAAATAATTTACAGCCAACCCGATCGGACCGAATGCCGTATGATAAGCCAGTTGTGCAGATCCCGCTATATAATGATAAGAAAAGGGTTTGCTGAAAGAAACCGCTTCATTTTCTGTGGCAGACATAATCTTCTGATAGGGAACATAATAATAACCTGAGAAACTGATTTCCAGTTGCTTATATAATTCAAAGACGGCCTTGGCACCGATACCTCCATAGGTGTAAGCCCTGTAATTCTGGAGAAAGATCGTACGCATATGCAACACGGGTTCATACGGTGAGGCAAGGATAAGACTGGATACATAATTCGACAGCAACGGTTTGTTTGAATACGCGGCATCTGCCATTACACCCAGGATAACAGGTTTGAAAATGTTGAAATAGTGCTCGTAATGCAAATTGATCTGGAAGAAATAATGATCACGGCGAAATTCCTGCATTCCCGAGGTCGTAGTACCCGGGATGGTATGTTCATTCCCCAGGTAATAGTTGAATCCCAGAAAAAATCGGCTTCCCTGGGTTGCAAATTGTTTACGGTTCAGGTTGTTCCGTTCAAATTCCAGGTAAGGGCTCAGAAAATAAAAGTTGGACCTGTCCGCAGTGTCCGTCCGGGTAAAATAGTTGTCCTGGTAGTACAAAGAATTCAGGTTCATACTGGCAACACCTCCCCGCAGGACATGCGACAAACCCACGGGTATTCCGGCATTCAGATCGATGTAATTTTCATCAATTACAATAAATGCAGGCGCCTGATCTTCAAAGAAATAACGGGCATTCCCAAAATAATTCTTGCGGGACAGAAGGAAATCAGCTAAAATGTCAAACGGCACCTTACCCTGTCTTTCAAATTTCGCTGTAGCTGAGAAACTATTGTAGAAAGTCCCGAAATTGGTGCTGATGTTAACGTGCTTGCTGGTCTTTCCCAGGTGCTGATATCCCAGCCTGACATACGCCTGATTAACTGCTGATGAGCTGATGTAACCGCCAAAAAGGATATTGAAAGGATCCGCCGTTTCAATATCGAGTGTGATATCATACATTCTGGTACTGTCGTTATAACACAGGGAAGGATATACCATTCTCACATTCTCATTGGCCAGCAGCTTACGAAATTGCTTTTTGAAAATTTGGCTACTTACCACCTCCCCTTCCTTAAAATGGATCGATTTGGTAAAATAATGTTGCTGTTTTTCATTGACACCATCAATCAGCACATCACCGATGACCAGATCCGGCTCCTGCGATTTGAATGCAGACCGTTTCTTTTCGAGCGTTTCAGGGTTTTCCCTTTTGGCAATGCGTGCTTTCAAAACGGGCATAGCGCGCATGGCAGCGACATAGCCGCTGTCAATGTAGGATTCTATTTTCTGGAATTGAAACACATTCTCACCACCTGTATTGGTTTCTATCATGAAGCCATCGGAAGAATCGATAGAAAAATCTGCTTTTCTCATCAGCATGTTCTGCATTTGCGATATGATATCGTCCGATTCCGGAGATTCGAAATTCTTCACCGCTTTGCTGCCGATGATGAAATCAGGGTGAAATGACGCTATGGCAGATTCCACCGGAAAATTGTCGATCATCCCTCCGTCAAAGAGTAGCTTATCATTCACCGTTATCGGTCTCAGAAAGAAAGGGAAAGTGATGGACGCCCTGACTGCCTTGGCCAGATCTCCTTTTTGCAGGTTGATCAGTTTTGTCGAGTCAATATCTGTAGCTACGCACCTGAAGGGCACGAAAAGCCGGTCAAAATCGTAATCAGCAGCCGCTCCCGGACCCGCGAATATTTCCATCATCAGATAATCCAGGCCCTGGATGTTGTAAACATTAAAAGGTATCCTGGCTTTCAGTCCTTCATCAAATGCAAAAGGAATTCGGGTCCACGAAGCATCA
>JARRQC010000289.1:0-3856 GCA_037382165.1 bacterium
CGGAAACCTGGGCGGTACCTTCGGTGCTTCGGACTTCGCATTCAATGTGGGGTGGGGAAGACAACTCGATTCTTCCTTCTCTATCGGTGCTACAGCGAAGTTTATTTATTCGTTCTATGAAGGATACAACTCACTGGGTATCGCGGTTGATGTTGCAGGTACTTACGTAAGCAAGACGGGTTGGTCCATGTCATTGATCGCCAGTAACCTGGGCTTGCAAATCACAACCTATACTGCCGGAGTGCGTGATCCCCTGCCGTTCAATCTTCAGTATGTGATTTCAAAACGCCTGGAACATGTTCCATTCCGGTTTATGGTGATCTATGACCACATTGAAAAGTGGGATCTTACCTATATTGATCCGGCCAATCCATCCGGGGGTGTGGACCCCATTACCGGAGAGCCGCAGGAAAAAACCGGGTTTGCCAAATTTGGCGATCAGCTGATGAGACACATGATATTCGGTGGTGAAATTTATATAGGAAAGAACCTTGTACTCCGGGGTGGTTACAATTACAGAAGACGCCAGGAAATGAAGATCAACGAAAAACCCGGTATGGTCGGTTTTAGCTGGGGAATTGGTATCCGTATTTATAAATTCAAGATCAACTACTCGCGGTCAACCTATCATCTGGTGGGATCTCCCAATTATCTTAGCCTGACCTTCGACATCGATTCCTTCTCCAATGACCAGGTGGTCAGATTTTAACCTTTGTACTTATTTTATTGCAGAAAGCTGGAAGTTCCTTTCATCTAAAGTTGTAACTTCGCATCAGTGAGGTGTTTTTGACCATGTACTACACCCCGTTTTAGTTATTTTTTACCTTAATCACAAACCGATAGACCATGTACGAAAAAAGTATTGAGTTATTGAATAAAGCTGTTGCGGATGAACTGAGTGCCATTCACCAGTATATGTATTTTCACTTTCATTGCGATGACCAGGGATTTGATTTGCTGGCCAACCACTTCAAACGTACTGCGATCGACGAAATGACACATGTCGAAACCCTTGCAGAAAGTATCGACAGGTTTGGTCCGAATTACCTGGCACTGCAGACTATAGAACGCAGCAAGAATATTTCCAATCCTCCGGCATAAATACAGTTGGTCGAACCAACCAATTATCAGAAGCCGATCTCTTTCAGGCGCTGCTGAAGGTATTCCCCTGCCGTAATATCAGGAAATTGTTTAGGATTAACCTCGCTTATGCACTCGGGAAGGCAGGATAGATCCATACTGCTGACAGGATGCATGAAAAAAGGTATGGAGTAGCGCGGTTCTCTCATTTTATCCCCCGGTGGGTTGACCACCCTGTGTACGGTAGATTTCAACGTGTTGTTGGTCAACCGCGAAAGCATGTCCCCCACATTGACAACCAGTTGCTCCGGTAAGGCAGTGATCGGGATCCACCGGCCATCCTTCCGCAGGACCTGCCGTCCTTCCGCGCTGGCACCCATCAGCAGGGTGATCAGGTTGATGTCGGTATGTTCTGCGGCCCGAACTGCTCCCGCGGGAAAAAGGGTTGGATCCTCGACGGGGAAATAATGGATAGGACGCAAAATACTGTTGCCTTTTCTGACCCTTTCATCAAAAAAGTGCTCGTCAATTCCCAAAAACAGGGCAATGGCCTGCAGCATACTGATCCCGGTTTCCTGCAGGGCGTTGTAAGCCGCCAGGCCGTATTTCTTAAGACCGGGCACCTCTTCCGGGAAAATATTCTGTGGATAATCGGCCGTGATATGGTCACCTGGCAGGATGCTTTGCCCGAGGTGGTAAAACTCTTTCAGGTCCGGAGTGCTGCGGCCCTTGGCATGCTCCTTTAGCTTGCCGATGTACCCCCGTTGTCCCTGCAGGGCAGGATCTTCATATTTTTGCTTCACCTCATCCGGCAGGGCAAAAAAGTTCTCTGCCGCCTGATAGAGTTTTTCCTGCACCTCATCCGTCAGGGCGTGGTTCTTTATGGCTACAAAACCAATTTCAGTATAGGCCCTGCCCAGTTCATTTACGAAACGCTGTCTTTCTTCCGGATCACCTTTGGTGAATTGGGCAAGATCAAGGGAAGGGATTTCTTCAAAATATTCACGCATACTTTAGTTTGCTGTTGTCAGGGCAAATATATCTCATAGTTTTTAACCAAAGTACTCCTTTTGTTTCCTTCACCTTACAACCATCGGTTGCCGTTGTCAACATTCTATTCCCACGGGAAGTATTTTTTCCATGGTTTGCCATACGGCATAGCCACCATAAACTTGCTATCTTTACCCTCCCTTTTTGAGGCAGGTGATATCCTATGTATTTGCAGCAACTGGTATTGACAAATTTTAAAAATTACAGCGAGGCTGATCTGGAATTCAGCACGAAAATCAACTGTTTTATTGGCAATAATGCGACGGGCAAGACCAATATCCTCGACGCCATCTATTACCTCTCGTTCTGTAAAAGCTACTTCAATGCAGTCGACAATCAGAACATCCGGCACGAGGCCGATTTTTTTGCCGTACACGGGACCTACCTGAACCAGGACAGCGGGTCGAACAAGGTAAGCTGCGTTCAGCGCAGGGGGATGAAGAAATCCTTTAAATTCAATAAAAAGGAATATGACCGGCTTGCCGATCACATAGGAAAGATCCCGCTGGTCATGATCTCACCCTATGACAGGGACCTGATCAACGAGGGAAGCGAAGTCAGGCGTAAATATATTGACGGTGTCATTTCGCAGTTTGACCATCTTTATCTCTCAGACCTTATCGATTATAACAAAGCGCTTCTGCAACGCAATACCCTGCTGAAACAATTTGCGGAAAGACGCTATTTTGACGAGGTTTCCCTTCAGGTGTGGAATGAGAAGATCAATGAGCTGGGGACCCGTATCTTCAAAGCCAGGAAGAAATTTCTGACTGATTTTAATCCCCTTTTCGAAGAGTTTTATCGCTATCTTTCGGATAACGGGGAAAAGGTTGAGATCATTTATGAGTCGCAGTTGAATATCAGTCCGCTTGAGCAACTGCTCCGGGAATCTGTGGATAAGGATCTTGCAGTGAAATATACGACAACAGGGATCCACAAGGATGACCTGGTGTTTATGATCAATGGGTACCCGGTTAAGAAATTCGGATCACAGGGACAACAGAAGACTTTTGTGGTGGCCGTCAAACTCGCTCAGTTTGAGTTTACACGCCGTACCAAGGGATTCAGGCCGATATTGCTGTTTGACGATATCTTTGATAAACTGGATGATAATCGGGTACAACAGATCATACACCTGGTCAATGAAGATAATTTCGGGCAGGTATTCATTACGGATACCCAACGGCAGCGCATCGAAAGCATCTTCAAAGGGGTAGAGATTGATCATAAGATCTTTCACGTGTCGGATAATCAGGTAAAAGATACAACAGATTCATAATGCCGGAACGTTACGACCATACATTGAAAGAGATTATTGCCGAACTGATACAGGCCTACCGTTGGAAAGGTAAACTGGATGTGGTCAGGTTGGAGAATTCCTGGGATAAGATCGTGGGAAAAGTCATCGCCGGACATACCCTGAAACTCAGTGTGAAAGACCGCGTACTCTACATCAGGGTCGATTCCTCCGTCATACGAAATGAGCTGATGATGGCTAAATCAACCCTGATCCGAAATATCAATGAGGAAATGGGTGGTGATGTGATCGGGGATATTGTGCTGAGATAGGTGAGATTGGGGTAGGCCTGAGATTTGAGACTTTAGACCTGATACCGGTAGTCAAGAGATGGGAGATGGGGGGATGTGGATATGGGTGTATAGGCTGTATTGGATGTAAAGGGTACGCACGCTAAAGACTATGGGCCAGAGTCCATAACATCCTGAT
>JARRQC010000290.1:0-3026 GCA_037382165.1 bacterium
AAACGAAATGGTCTGGGATACCCTGTCAATAATTCCATCACAATCGTTATCCAGGCCATCGGCCAGTGCTGGTGCGGCAGGATAAATATCCGCATTTTGATCATCACAGTCATCATTGAGTGAAACATATCCTTCAGGTGCTGAGCATGCCTCCAGGCTTTGTTCAGAATTTCCATGGCCATCCCCGTCGTAATCCATGTAGAATAAATAACCATTAATAACCGAGGCATCGAGATCATCGCAGTCACATTCGGCTCCGGCTCCATCACCGTCTTCGTCAATTTGATCCACGTTGGATATGGATGGGCAATTATCTTCAGAATCTGATATTCCATCCCCGTCCATGTCCTGCAGTGTTTTTAGGGAGATTCTTTTCATCGTTTCAGGTTCCGATTTACCATGAGTATTCCAGAGATTGTATAAAATATTGCCAGCCTCATTGCTCACGTTCTCATCCCTGAGAAATTCCACATACTCTTTTGAAAGGGTTTGATAGTAAAGGCTTATTTCAATGGAATCAGTGCTTAAGGGGAGCCTGTATTCGGTTTCATCCCAGTACTGGCCGTCTTCATATGAATAAGCAACAGGGGGTGACTGAATATCTCTGAAAGCAGCATTGGTAAATCCCCTGGGGGGGATTCGGTTATCGGAGAAAATCTTGTTATTCAACACAAAATGAAATGATGGGCCTTCAGGCAATTCGGTAATACCTGCCATCAACTGGTCAAGTCCTGGTTTGATTTCATATATTTTTACATCCTCATCCTTTGTTAATTCCCCGTTTTGAAAATCATAATGCCCCGATTCATATATCACCTCTCCAGAAGCATTCTTTGCAATGAGGTTGATCCATATTCTTCTTCCTTCTGGGTAGCCTGAAGGAAGTTTATGTGCCGTTTCATTGGTTACCCTGACCGTAGCAGAAAAATGGTCCAGCATATCATTCACTCTTACATCCAAAGAGGCAGCCAGCTGCAGCATAGTCCTTGCGCGTACTTCGCCGGAATCGAGTGCCGCTGAGTTTACTTCTGAAGGATACAGCTCTGCTATAATTGCCGGGATAAATGTGTTTCCTCCCGTCATATCGTGGTGGGGGAGATCGTCGCGATAAATGGCGGAGGTTTTATTCGCAGCCACCCCACTGATATCTTTCATATGGCAATCCTGGCAGGTCGAGACATAAGCTTTATTTCCTCCAAATTGTGGGGCATATACCCCGCTCGGTGTGTTGTATGCACTCACCAGCCATTCGCTGTAGGTCCTTTCAACCGGGAAAAGATCATAGGTATTGTAGGAAGGTGCAGAAGATCCAAATGTATTTGGCAGGTAGCTTCCATCCTCCTGTCTGTCGTAAACCGGATTGCTTACATCATGACAGGTGCCACAAATAGCTGATTCACTGTGAAAAGGAGAATAATAATAGGCATGTTTTGCGCCTGCAAGCGTAAAGGGACCCCGTTTTGTATCATCTGAATCAACAATATACATCCCGTTCCCGGACATGGGTGGCAGTGAGTCAATGGAACCAAGGTAAATAGTATCCGCAGGCCAGGTATTATCCGTATAATATTGATCCTCGGGAAAGGGGTTTAAACCGGGACTTGCGGGTTTCACCATTCTGTGACAAAAATCGCAGTGAATACCTTCCCTGTCTGCATCCAGCAAGGCTGATCCATCAGTTGGTATGGACCTGCCCCCCAGCCAACCTTCCGGAGCGTGACAACGAATGCACAGGTCTCCAGCCTCCGGTACATCCTGGTTGGTAATGGCCAGACAAGCTTCGTAAAGCGGATCCCGGGCAGCCTGTGCCATCATACTTCCACTCCAGTTAAAGAATGGCTCTACATCAAGGTCATAATCCCCGTGACAGCTTCTGCAACGCTCCGGGCTTTCCAATTTCCCAGATTCATTTTCCTGGGATCCGGGAAAAAATACATCCTCAATAGTACTGGGGGCGGTAAAAGCAACAACAAGCAGAGTTAGCACCAGAATGCCGAAGCCCGCAAAAGCGTATTTTTTATTAAAAGGTGAATAATAACGACTACGGTTCATTAGAGAGATTCCGTTTTAAGGACTCCTGGTAAATAATGTACAAAATATATCCGGTTCTATGGACGTTTAATATGTTGCGTTTACGCCATATGGTGGATTTTGGTTGCAAAACAGGGGAAACGGTTCTTAATCGCTTTTTATGAAATGACTTTTGTAGATTTATAAAAGGCCTTTTATAATTGTTTTTTTATCTTTTTAATTACCATATAGTCAATCCATTACCGCCCTAACCATATTTTTACTTTAAGTTTTAAGCCCTGTCAAGCCTGGCAAAAAGAATCATTTAGGCCTTTTTATACGATTTTTTATACAAAATGGTTATGTTTTATGCATTATGAGCAAAATCGCTGCATGATAAGGGGAAGGAATGAAACGGGATATGAGTTTTTTGAGTGGTTTTACCGGGTTGCATTCTAAAACAGGCTATTCCAGCGGCTTTCAGCCCGGAAACATCTAATGAAAATGAACATTTTTAATGTATTTTAAAATCTCCAGGAGCACTTTTTAATATCCATGGCTCGATTTCAGGGAGTATCAGAGTTACGAGTTCCGGCCTAATCATCCGGATCTGTTTTTAGGGTGATTTCGTTTTATATCCCTTATCGTTTCATGGTAAAAAGTTAAAGATACACTCTAGGTAATATGTTATTATGTATTAAATAATAAATGTATATGAGAATATCTTATGGTTTCTTTGCTCAGGGTTGGTAAAGGTAGTCAGACTCAATGCCCGGAGGAAGACCAGTTGCCCGGAAAATCATTAACAATACAGTCCAGGCCACAAGGAAGGTGGTGGAATTGGGATTCATCCCAGATATAATAGTGCCAGTTCCTGTTTTTTTCACATATTCCTGTGCAAATACTACAACTATAGGCACAAAAATAGGAGCCAGGAGCGCCCATTTGGCAATTGCCGATCAAACGAAAATATTAATAACTGGCGTTAAGCTGATGATGCCGATTATAGGGACAAT
>JARRQC010000291.1:0-3011 GCA_037382165.1 bacterium
GTCCTAATCCGAAACCCCGGTGGGGCCATTTTTCATCATTACCCGGTAGGCATCGATCACGTTAAGGTCAGGTATGCAATAGGTTGAGAAATCGGCAATGCATTGGTGCAGGTTGTTGCGGTGCCAGTAGCGCCTGTCCCAGATGATACCCATCAGGTTTTTCATGGCTATGGAAAGCTCCGCTGAACTGTGGTGCTTAAGCACCGGAACATTGATGAAAACATCGGAATCGAGGATCAGCTCGTGGACTTTGGCAGATTTTAAGGACACCCCCATAGGGATTTCGACTTCCCGGTAATATTTTTCGAAATTTCCCGGAACTACCTTAGCTCCGGCTCCCTTTGCCAGTTCTTCAATGCCACTGTTCTTGTAGCAGTTACGCCACTCATCGCAGGTGTAATCAAAAACATAAACCTCAGAAGCTCCTGCCTCATAACATTTTTCTATGATCCTGCGAATCAGTTGGGGATTCGTATTGGCGGCCCGTTCTGGAATGGCATCCCATCCGATATTCGGTTTCACCACGACGGTCTGGCCATTTTTCACGAAAGATCCCATCCCTCCCAGCGATTCGATGGCTTTGTCAAACATTTCTCCGGGTTCGCCATTCATGACCGCTGCCATGTCAAAAGATTCTCCCGGGGATGCCAAGGGAGTTGAGGCAAAAAGTGTGTTCAGGTTACCAAAAATAATAGCTGAAGCTGCCGCAACGGAAGCTGCTGAGGTGGTGCGAATAAATTCCCTGCGTTTCATCGTGCTGAATGTTAAAAAGTTACTTACAAATCATAAAAATAGTGTATAAATCGTTATTGTTATCAACAATTACTAATTTGTAATTGTTATAGATTTGACAACCTTTAAAAAACTGATTATGGCTACCAATTTGACAGCAATTAATGAGCCTGCACCTGTTTCAAAAAGTCTGATCGTCGACATCGTAGGCCTTGCACTGATTTACTTTATCCCTACTTTTTCACACCTGCTTAATTTTCCCCTCTACCTTGTCGAGCCGATGCGGGTTATGCTCATTATTGCCATAGCCCATACGACAAAACGGAATGCTTACCTTATCGCACTCACCCTGCCGTTCTTTTCGTTCCTGGTTTCTGCGCATCCGGTTTTCTATAAGACGGTTATCATTACCCTCGAACTGCTCATCAATACCTGGCTGTTTTATTTACTGGCAAAGCATCTGAAAAACTACTTTATGGCGGTTGTATTGAGTATCGCACTGTCAAAGATCGTTTACTACAGCATGAAATTTAGTTTGCTCAATCTGTCATTACTCGATGGAAGCCTGATTTCCACGCCCATCTATTTTCAGTTGATTATTATGCTGCTGGTCAGCGGATACCTGTACCTGGTACTTAGTCGCCGGGAAGCCTATCCTCCCATTTTTACCGACCCGACAAAATAACCGGGTAATTCTTTTTCCGACCTCAACATCCTGTAATTCAGGAATAAAAATGCCATTACTTTTACCGGTGCATTCAGGCAACCCTCAGTCAAAAGGAATGTCTAAATTGTAACTTGGAAAGCATTGATGGTTTCAGATGATCCCCTCATTCATGATTGCAAAAAAGGTAAAAAGCAGGCATTCAGCCTGTTGTACAAGAAGTATGCATCAGTGCTTCTCGGTATGTGTATGCGTTATACCCGGAACCGGCAGGAAGCCGAAGATGTATTACAGGAGGGCTTTATCAAGATATTCAGAAAAATTGATACCTATCAGGGGAAAGGATCTTTCGAAGGCTGGCTGAAAAGAATCATGATTAATACAGCAATTAATTATTACAAAAAGAATAAAAAATTCCAGCTTCAGGAGTCACTGGATGCGCATCATGTAAAACAAGTATCTAATCATGAGGAAGAAGCGAATGTATGGGTGGAAAGAGAGGAACCTTTATCCAGGGAATTACTGCTGAAACTGGTAAACGATCTGCCGGCAGGCTATCGCCTGGTTTTTAATATGTATGTTTTTGAAGGATCAACACATAAGGAAATTGCCGAAGAACTCGGTGTTAGTGAGGGGACTTCAAAGTCAACCGTAGTGCGAAGTATAACATTACTGCCTCTTCCGGTTTTCCGGGAGAGGCTTTTTTATTGGTAACCCTGTGACTCTAAATTATTTCCGGAAGGGATCGTCCAGACTGGCATATTCCAGGCTTTCCTGCCACAAACGGTCCTGCACCCGGACATCATAGGATATAGCTGCTGACCGCTGTGGACGGGCATTCACAAAATAAAGCCCTGTTTTACCGGCCAGGTCCTCAGATACACAGGCGTAAACAGTGGTTTTTGCCCCGCTTTCCACAGGTGCACCACCACCACCCCAGCCGGCATGAAGCAGTTTGGTGGCAATTACGCCGGGATGGAGGGCGTGTACGCTGACAGGTGTATCTTTCAGCGCGCTGGAAAGTTTATAGGTAAAAAGGCAGTTTGCCAGTTTGGAAACCCCATAGGCATTGTAGCCGTCATAATATTTTTCTCCATTCAAATTGTCAAAATCGATCGTTCCTACCTGAGCCTGGGAACTGACATTGACGATCCGTGACTCCTGCGATTTCTTTAACAGGGGAAGCAATTGAAGCGTCAACGAAAAATGGGCCAGGTGATTGACCATAAAAGTCTCCTCCAGCCCATTGGGAAGGATAACCTTATCCATATTGAGCACCCCGGCATTATTCAGCAATACATCGATTTTATCGTGATCCTGTCGGACTTGTTCAGCCATTTGCCTGATGCTTTTGAAGTCACTGAGATCAGCAAGATAATAGCTAACCTGCTGATGTCCTGCATGGTGGGAGATTTCATCCCTGGCCCTTTCTGCCCGGTCACTGTTCCTGCCATGTAAAAGTATTTGATGACCCATGCTGGCCAGTTCAAGGGCTGTTTGCTTTCCGATGCCATCGGTCGCGCCGGTTATCAGAATGGTTTTCATGATTGGGTGATGAGTAGTGATGAACAGAAACATCCATCCTCCTCATGCCGGAGAATGGATGTTTCGCTCA
>JARRQC010000292.1:0-2996 GCA_037382165.1 bacterium
ACTTGATCTGCTCGTCAGCCTTACCCGCAAGATGGATTTTGTCTATGGCGCACGCATGATGGGCGGCGGATTCGGGGGATGCACGATCAACTTGTTGAATAAAACCGATATTGACCCATTCCGGCACCTGGTTGGAACTGGGTACGCAACCGAAACAGGCACGAAACCGGAAATTTATTTTGTAAGTATCGAAGACGGAGCACATATTTTAACACCATGACATGATGAAAAAGATCATTATTCTGATCTGCCTGCTAACAGCGGGACTGACATTCCGGGCTCAGGATCATCCGGATACACTATATGTTTACTACCTGGGAGGGCAGTCCAACATGGACGGATACGGTAACAACCAGGATCTGCCGTCAGCGTTGGATAAGACCTTTGAGAACGTCTGGATCTTTCACGGTAACCAGGTGCCTGACGATCAGCCGAATGGAGGATCAGGAATCTGGTCGCAACTGCAGCCCGGACATGGAGCGGGATTTGCCTCCAATGGTATAACCAACCAGTATAGCGACCGTTTCGGCATTGAGCTTTCTTTTGCCAGGCGTCTGAATGAACTGTACCCAAACCGGCGAATTGCCATCATCAAATATTCCCGCGGGGGTACATCCCTCGACAGCCTGGGCTCGGACTATGGTTGCTGGGAGCCCGATTACCAGGGCACCAATGGCATAAACCAATACGACAATTTCCTTGCAACCATCCGGAATGCCACAGCAGTGAAAGACATAGATGGTGATGGCACCCCGGACTTTCTCCAGTCCGCAGGGATTGTATGGATGCAGGGAGAAAGCGATTCCCCGACAGAAGAGATCGCCTCCCGGTATTTTGATCATCTCAAACGGCTCATGGACCTGATCCGGGCCGCTTTGCGAACGGATGACCTGCCAGTGGTAATCGGGAAGATATCTGATTCGGGACAGAATGAGCGTGGTAAAGTCTGGGATTACGGGGAACTGGTACAGTATGCCCAGGAAGAATTCGCAAAGACCGATGGCCATGCCGCCATTGTCAGAACGACGGCCCATTACGGCTATTCCGATCCATGGCATTACGACAGCGAAGGCTATATTGACCTGGGTCGGGCTTTCGCGGATGCGATGTACCGGCTGGAGGAATCTGCCAAAACCACAGATTGAAGAACCTTGATTGAAATTTCCTTAATTGCTTTTCTGTATTAACAGAATAAGCCTACAAAACGATAATTCACATTTCCGTTACATTTGAGGTTCAATTCCTCATGGCATACGTCTGGCAAATAGCGGTTGTACCCTTCAGCAATAAATTGCTTGTATCCGGTGTCATCCTGAATGGTGACTACAAAAAGCCTAAAAAGCAGAAAAAGACTAATTTCAGCCATGTTATCGGTTCGTACTTTAAAAAGCCGTTCAGGAACAGGCAAATCATCATTTCCCTGGGGGAGAAACGTCACCAAATCCGGACCGGTGAGCATGGGGATTTCCTGCTGGAGACGGAACAAATACCCTTCCGGGATATAGAGATCATTGACCCTGTAGCGAACAATCCACTACCCATCATCCAGGATTATCCAAAAATATTTCATGACAATAATTATCCTGTTTCGGTCATATCTGATATAGACGATACCCTGATGGTATCCCATACGGCAAGTAACTGGAACAGGATCAGGACCCTGTTATTTATCGCTCCGCCAAAAAGAAAGTTCGTCAGCTTTACGAGGTCTGTTCTCCACACCATAGCTTCTGAAAAAGGAAGGATCTTTTACGTATCCAAAAGTGAAAGTAACCTTTTTGGTTTGCTGACCCGGGTGATCAGACAACTCAATCTGCCGGAAGGCGTGCTGTTTCTGACACCCTATCTTCGATACAAAAAATTGCTCAGGCCAAAGAAAGGAAAAGATTTCAAGGAGCGGTCCATTCGAATGATCATCGAGAATTCGCCCAATAAACGTTTCATCCTGATAGGTGACGATACACAACAGGATATGCAGGTGTATACCCGGATCGCTGAACTTTATCCCGGCCGGATTTTAAAGATATACATCCATAAGACCCGGAAATATCTGAAAAAGGACAAAAAGGATCACATGGACAAGTTAATGAGATCAGGTGTTTCTTTTCTTTATTTTACAGACCAGGACGCTGTTGAACAGGAATTAGAATTCGCAAAAGAAATAAAACTGTAACATGAAATTACTATTTGTTGTGAATCCCGTCTCGGGTGGTGTGGACAAAGAACCCTTTTTAAAGGATGCAGATGCACTGTGTGATAAATTTGGTATTGATCATAAAATATTCAAAACCACTGGAAAAAATGATAAGAAAAAGGTAAAGGCCCTGCTCTCTGAATACAAACCTGATAAGGTGCTTTCTGTGGGAGGCGATGGCACTACGCTGTTCACCGCACTGGCATTGCTTGATTCGGAAATGCCGATGGGGATCATACCCTTAGGTTCGGCAAACGGGATGGCATCAGAATTATTTGTTGACCCGGATCCGATGGAAGCCCTGAAGGAAGTGATCATGTCCGGGAAAATAGCCGGCCTGGATCTGCTGAAAGTAAATGGTGAACATTTTACGATCCATATGGGCGATGTGGGAGTGAATGCCCAAATCGTGGAAGCCTATGAAAAGGATGCCAACAGGGGGATGGCTACCTATGCCAGGTATTTTGTGGAAGAGCTTACCCGGCTTGAACCTTTTCCGGTTGCTATCCATGCCAACGGGGAAAAACGGAATGAAAAGTCGCTGATGGTGGCGATTTGCAATGCCCGCAAGTATGGCACGGGTGTACCCCTGAATGTGGAAGGTAATCCGATGGACGGAAAATTTGAACTGGTACTGGTCACCGATATCAGTGTAAATTCTCTCATTAAAGCAGGATTATCAGCGTTCGATGAAAGCTTTTATGATAACCAGTCAAGCCAGGTAATATCGACGGAATATGCCGACATCGAATTTGATGAACCGAGGCTATTACAATTGGATGGAGAGGTTATCGGCAAATTC
>JARRQC010000293.1:0-4197 GCA_037382165.1 bacterium
CTTAAGGATTTAAAAGCGAAAAGAAAAATGAATGGCTGAATATAAATTGACCAATAAAGCTGTTGCAGATTTAAACAGTATTTGGGATTATACAGCTGATTACTGGTCTGAATATCAGGCGGACAAGTATTATAACATGTTAATTGATACTTGCCTTGACATAGCAAACAATCCGGATTTAGGAAAAAACTATGATGGGGTATCATTAGATTTATTCGGACTTAAAGTAAATCGACACATAATTTTCTATCGTAAATCATTGGATAAACCAATTGAAATAACAAGGATTCTGCACGAAAGAATGGATTTAAAGAGCCGAATAACCGAATAGAAATAAACTACACCCAACATTGGCTATAGCGCATGCCTGGAAAGTGTTTCATAGGAAAAATAAGAATAAATAGATTATCAACAGAAAACACTAACGTCCGCCCGCAGGCACACGCCATAGCCCTGATCGTTATCTGCCATTATAACAAATTGCATTAAATCGAACTAAACTTTGCATTCATGTCTTTGCCCCGTTTTGCATGGACAAATGTCACTAAGTATCTCACTTCTTCCACAATGAACCACGTTCGTTACTTAATTTCCGGCCTTCGTTACATTTTCCCCGGCATTAATTGATCTTCTTCATTCATGCCTCTCCAATGTTGTAATTTTTTATTGTGAAATTATTATTCATCAAAAACAAGCATATCATGAAAAAACTTACACTTATTCTTGTGACCGGCCTATTGTGCGGCATTGTTTTTAGCATAAATGCACAAAACTCAATAAGGATCGATGCGTCCTTTTACAGCGAGGTTCTTGACGAGGTAAAAAACATAGATATCTATTTGCCCGCAGATTACTATGTCCATCCCGAGCAGTATTATGCAACCATCTATCGCTTGCATGGAGCAGAAGGTAACCAGAATTCAGGAAATACAGATGCACAGTGGTATTACGACCTGCATGCCCAGGATACCACCATCAGTTCACCACCGGCAATATTCGTGTGTCCCGATGGATCCTGCGAGCCTTATGGCGGGAGTTGCTGGATGAATTCCGGTCTCTATGGTCCCTATGAGGATTATTTCATGCAGGATGTGATCGGGTTCGTCGAAAGCAACTTCAGAGCCTACCCCGTTAAAAACTTCAGGTTGCTGACCGGTTCTTCCATGGGGGGTTACGGTTCGGCCCGGTTTGCTGTGAATTATCCCGATATGTTCAGGGCCTGTGTTCCTTCTATCGGCTTTTTATCCATTCCCGACACCACCCTTAATGCCTGGAAGGACCTGTATTATGCTGAAAATGGTTCGTATGTGCCCGCGGTAAACAATGGTACCAATACACAGTTGCTGCTGACCGTGTGTGGAGGCTTTTCACCCAATACAGCGAATCCTCCCTGTTATGTTGATTTCCCTTTTGACACCCTTGGCAACTGGGTAGATACGGTTCTCAACAGATGGTATGAAAACGACCTGAGCCGAAAAGTGAAAGACCTGCCCGATGAACATGGATTATCATGGTTCATGATCTGCGGGACACAGGATTATATGGTGCCCCATCCAACCTACCAGGTGTTTACTGACAGCCTTGATTTTTACGGGATCGGCTATGACCATAGTTATTTTGAGGGAGGCCATGTATTTGACGGTGAATCGTGGGCGACGGCTATTCACTGGATGGATTCGATCATTGAGTTGTCCTTTCAAATAGATGGTATCCCTATTCACCGGGAGACGATTGGGAATGTCAAGGTGAATCCTAACCCGGCCGTTGACCAGGTTCATATATCCTACCAGGTGAAGGAAGCGGGCACGGCCGTGATCAGCATTTTCAACAATGCAGGACAACTTATGGAGACGCTGAGCAGGGAGCATCTTCGGGCCGAGGAATACAGGTTTGTCTGGAGCATAGCTGGTTACAGGCCTGGGATTTACTATTGCAGGGTACAGATGGGCTATGGCTTTGAGACGAAGAAAATAGTAAAAGTCAATTGATGCGGCAAGTTCCTGCTTTTCAACCCATACTGCCGGCAAAGTGGCAAAAGCAAAATAAAAATAGTAAGCCATCGCTTCGACAAGTTCACGCAGAGCCTGTCGAAGCGTTCCCCTGCCCGCGAACCGTTCTACCCGTTGCTGGCAGTGCTGATCGATGAGAGGATTTAATTTTAACGCGATTTCGCCAGAATGATTAACTTTAGGCATACCAATAAAAGCAGGATGCTGCGCACCTTGATCATCGATGATGAAGCCCATGTCAGAGAATCGCTGACCGACATGCTCAAGCTTCATTGTCCCAATGCAAAGGTGATCGGCCAGGCTGAAGGAGTTAAAAGCGGGCTGAAAGCCATCCAAACCCATCATCCCGACCTGGTCCTGCTGGATATTAAATTGAAGGACGGCACCGGATTCGACCTGCTTGAAAAAATTGAAAACATAGATTTTAAGATTATATTTATCACTGCCTTCGATCAGTATGCCATCAAAGCCTTTAAGTTCAGCGCCCTGGATTATCTGTTGAAACCAGTTGAATCCGTTGATTTAAAAGAAGCCATTGACAAAGCCGATAAAATCTCCCAAAAGGAGGTAAACACCCAACTCAATACCCTTGCCAACAACCTGCAAACCGATGACCAGTCGAAAAAGAAGATCATCCTCAAGACCTTTGATAATGTTTATCTGGTAAAGGTGAAAGACATCATTTATGTTGCGTCGGATAGTCGCTATTCAACCATCTTTCTTGAATCTGGGGCGCAGGTTATTGTCTCCAATACGCTCAAACATTACGATGACTTGCTGCGGGATTTTGGGTTTTACCGGGTGCATAGATCCTACCTGATCAACTTGGAGCATATTCATCGTTTCGAGAAGGCGGAAGGAGGATATGTTATACTTTCGGGAAATGCCAAAGTGCCGGTGGCCTCACGCAAGCGGGAAGAGTTGCTGGAATTATTTGAACGGATAAGTGAATAACATGACCCGATCCACTTCAATACAAAGGGTCTGGATAGGATGCATACGCTCAATGCCCTGGCCGCATCCTTCTCTTTTGAGGATAAGGAGGAAAGCAGAAAGTTTGCCCTGTCGGCTATGGAATTGGCAAGAGACCTGGAATCAAGGGAGGGAGTAGCCGCTGCAAACCGGAACCTGGCCAGGATGGAGTTTTACGATGGGAACTATCCATCTGCTCTGGACTATTATCAGAAAGCACTTCAGATCTATGATGAAGAAGGAAACAGGTACCTGGTGGCTCAATTGCTTGAGGATATTGCCACCACCCATTTTTATGCTAATAATTTGGAAAAGACTTTCGAGTTGGCCAAAGAGGCCCTTGCCGTTTACCGGAGCAGGGATGAAAACGGGAAAACGATAGGTGATGTCAGGGACACCATGTCGATCTATTCCCGGATGGGTCTGCCCTATCGGAACACGGGCCGGTCGGACATTGCCAAAAAGATCTATTTCAATTATATTCATCTGGCTGCAAAGCATCGCTTTGAGATCACCGATCAGATGCTGCATCTCGGATTGCTCGCCGGGTGCTGCTATGAGATCGGCGAGTACGACAGTGCATTTTATTATTTCAAACGAGCAAGGGCATTCCCGGATGTCAACATGAGTATCCAGGCACTGAAGCGTGAACATCAAAGGAGAATGGGTGGAATTTATCTTGAACTGGGACGAGTGGATACGGCCATCCTAATGTATAGAACAGTCCTGGAATGGTTCTCGAGTCACGGGTTCCTAAAACAATCCCAGCTTGCTTCGCAGGCGCTTGGTGATATTTACATGAAGGCTGGTGCGATCGACTCAGCAAATCACTATTATTCTTTTTCAGAGCAATTGCTCACGGAGATGATAGCCAAAAATTCATTTTACCGGTATGATTCACTCAAATACACTGTCTCGTGGGGTTCTGAACTTTACCTGCCTTTTACGAAAAAACTGATCCAAGAGGTCACCTATAAACAGGCGATCCGGTTGTATGATCAAATGTACAAGCTGAACCTGGAAAGAGGCCACCTGAAGACTGCTATTGAATACCTGATATCCTGCTCGGATGCCAAGGATACCTTAAGAAAACTCACGGCGAACAGGGAATCTGTCGAAATTCAGACCCGGTATGAGACTGAACGGAAGAATGCTGAAATACTATCTTTATCCAGAAAGAATGAACTGAACGCCCTTCAACTATCACAGACCCGGC